>JBJHAY010000013.1:0-21633 GCA_050485205.1 Gammaproteobacteria bacterium | reverse complement strand
CTCCTCCAACAGAGGATTGGGCACGCCATTGGGAAAGTGGCCATCGGGTTCGTGGTGAATCTTGATGAAGGAGAATGGCAAATGTGGCTCCAACAGATCGATGATGCGGCCAGCGCCACCATTGCCGGCATTGCACACCACCTGCAAGGGTTTGAGTAGCGAGACATCGATGTAGGACAGCAGATGTTCCACATAGGCCGGTTTCACATCCACCCTTGACGCGGTACCACGCGGACCCGGTGCCGGGAACTGGTTCTGCTCGGCCAGTTGGCGGATATCATCAAGACCGGTGTCACCGCTGATGGGCTTGGAGTTCTCGCGCACGAACTTCATGCCATTGTAGTCCTTGGGGTTGTGACTGGCGGTGACGGCGATGCCACCATCCAGGCCCAGATGACTGGTGGCGAAATAAATTTCCTCGGTACCGCACATGCCGATATTGACCACATCAACACCGGCGTCGAGCAGGCCGTCGCTCAAGGCCTGACAAATCGACTCGCTGCTGAGGCGGATGTCATAACCCACCACCACCTGGCGTGGACGCAGGTAGGCGGCATAGGCCCGCCCGATCCGATAGGCAATTTCCTCATTGAGTTGATCGGGAATGCGCCCACGTACGTCGTAGGCCTTGAAGCAGGTAAGCGTCTGAGTCATGTGATTGGACCTCTGCTTGGCTATGAGGTTGATGAAATTGCTTGGCGCGCCATCGGACAATGCCGCAAAGGCATGTGTTCACTGTCCCTGCCGATAAAAGTTCTGGTAGTAAAAATTGGTGGCCTCGATGAATCCCTCGACACTGCCGCAGTCGAAGCGGCGGCCACGAAAGCGATAACCGAGTACGCGCCCCTCCCTGGCCTGGGTCAGCAAGGCATCGGTAATCTGCACCTCGTTGTTGCGCCCTGGCGGAGTCTGGCGGATGATGTCGAAAATATCCGGGGTCAAAATATAACGCCCAATGATGGCAAGATTACTGGGAGCCTTGTCCGGACTGGGCTTTTCCACCATGTCGTCAACCCTGATCAATCCTGGCTCGATCTCATTCCCTGCAATTACGCCATATTTGCCGGTTTCCTGCCGAGGCACTTCTTCTATGGCGACGATGCTGCATTGATACTTGCGATAAATCTCAACCATTTGCGCCAGCACACCCTGACCGTCTCCGTGACATAGATCATCCGCCAATACCACCGCGAAGGCTTGGTCACCGATCAAGGTCTCGCCGGTAAGGATGGCATGACCGAGACCACGCATTTCTATCTGCCGGGTATATGAAAATACCGTGCCATCCATCACGGCACGAATCTCGCGCAGATAACTTTCCTTGTCGCTGCCCGCGATCTGGTGCTCCAGTTCATAGTTGACATCGAAGTGGTCCTCGATGGCGCGCTTGCCGCGTCCGGTGACCACCGCCATGTTGGTGATGCCTGCCGCCATGGCCTCCTCCACCCCGTATTGAATCAGCGGCTTGTTGACGATGGGCAGCATTTCCTTGGGCATCGACTTGGTGGCGGGCAGGAAGCGGGTACCATAGCCCGCGGCGGGAAACAGGCATTTGCGGATCAGTGACATGGGCGATTACTCCTGGTGCTGCTCGCGGCCATAGATATCCTCGAATCTGACAATATCATCCTCGCCGAGATAACTGCCACATTGAACTTCGATCAGGACAATGGGATCAGTGCCTGGATTTTCCAGCCGGTGCCGGGTTTGGGCCGGAATGAAAGTGGATTGGTTTTCCTGCAGCATGAAGACATCGTCACCACAGGTGACCCGGGCCTCACCCTTGACCATGACCCAGTGCTCTGCCCTGTGATGGTGCAGCTGCAGGGACAGCGACGCACCAGGATTGACCATGATGCGCTTGACCTGAACTCCCGGCTCCATGCTGAGGGTCTCGTAACAACCCCAGGGGCGGTAAACCAATCGGTGTTGCCGGGCTTCGGCGCGCCCTTCATGGCCCAGCCTGTCGACCATCTGCTTGACCCGCTGGGCATCAGCCATGGTGGACACCATGACCACATCCGGAGTTTCGATCACCACCGCATCCTCCACCCCTATCACTGCAACCAGGCGCGAGTCACTGTGGATGTAGGAATTGGACACGGCATCGAGGCACACATCACCAATGGTGACGTTGCCGGCCGCATCCTTGGCGGCCTGCTGCCACAGGGAGGGCCAGGCACCCAGATCGCTCCAGCCGGCATCCAGCGGAATCACCACCCCGGCACTGGTTTTTTCCATCACGGCATAATCGATGGAGTCCGCCGGGCAAGCCTGAAACAAGTCGCGGTCGATGCGGATGAAGTCCATATCACGCCCGGGGTTCGCGGCAGCTGCGCGGCAGGCATCCAGGATATCGCCACGGTGCCGACCCAATTCTCCGAGATAGGCCGAAGCCCTGAACATGAACATGCCGCTGTTCCAATAATAGCGACCGCTTTGCAGGTACTCCGTGGCACGCACCAGATCCGGCTTTTCCACGAAGCGGCGGATGCCGAAGCCTATCCCGCTCAATGGCTCTCCACGTTCGATATAGCCATAGCCGGTTTCCGGTGCATCGGGCCTGATGCCGAAGGTGACCAGGCTGCCTGACATCGCTGTCGCCATTCCTGCCTTCACCACCTCCTGGAAAACCTCTCCATCCTGAATCACATGATCGGCTGCAAGCACCAACAGGATCGGATCATCTCCATCACGCATGGCCTCCAGGGCCGCCAGGGCCACGGCAGGAGCGGTATTGCGCCCCTCTGGCTCCAGCAGGATGCGCACCTCGGCGTGACCGGCGGCCTGCAATTGACCCGCCACCAGGAAGCGTTGTTCCTCGTTGCAGACCACCACTGGCGCCTGCAAACCCGGCAAGCCCTGGATTCTGTACAGGCTTTGCTGAAACAGGGAAGGCGTATTGGATTGGAAAGCAATGAATTGCTTGGGGAAGGATTCCCGCGATACCGGCCACAGGCGGGTACCCAGTCCTCCCGCCATGATCACGGGGACCAGGCTTGGTTGCATGGGGTTCTCCAGGCACGCGACAAGCACTGTGGGGCTTGCCGGGAATGTCAAAGTGCCGGGTATTATAAGGAAACACCAGGATGTGTCTAACAGTGTGATGAAAAACCAGGCCGCTGGCCCGTGCTGACAACAATGCCTCGCAAACCATTATGGTTTATCGTCCACTTGGCTCTATAATAGCCGCTTTTTCACGGAGTTGGCCCGCACGCACAGGCCACGATCGAGAGCAATGAAAACAGATTTCAAGCCGAAAAGTTCCTACGACAGAGAAGAATTACTGAGTTGCGGCCGCGGCGAGATGTTCGGCGAGGGCAATGCCAAGCTCCCTGTCGGCAACATGCTGATGGTGGACCGCATCATCGAAATCAATGGCGATGGCGGCAGCGAGGGCAAGGGCAAGATCATCGCGGAACTGGATATCAACCCCGATCTGTGGTTCTTCTCCTGCCATTTCGAAGGAGACCCGGTGATGCCAGGCTGCCTTGGCCTTGACGCCATGTGGCAGCTGGTGGGTTTCTTCCTGGGCTGGCGTGGCAACCCTGGCAAGGGGCGGGCCCTGGGCTGCGGCGAGGTGAAGTTCACCGGTGAGATCCTGCCCACCGCCAAGAAAGTGGTTTACGAGTTGGACATCAAGCGCCTGATCGAGCGCAAACTGGTCATGGGCATTGCCGACGGCACCGTTTCGGTGGACGGCAAGGTCATCTATACTGCCAGCGGCCTCAAGGTGGGTCTGTTCAGACCCGATGAAAAACTGGACTGAGAGCCGCCCACACACAACAGTCAATGAGGTAATTTATGCGGCGCGTCGTCGTTACCGGCATGGGCATCGTTTCCTGCCTTGGCATAGACAAAGAAACAGTGGCGGAGTCCCTCAGGCAGGGCCGCAGCGGCATCCGCTACCGTCCACAATATGAAGAAATGGGCATGCGCAGCCTGATCGCCGGCGCCGTGGACCTGGACTTCTCCGAATACATTGACCGCAAGGCCCTGCGCTTCATGGGTGCCGCCGCGGCCTATGGCTACATCGGCATGGAACGGGCCATTGCCGATGCCGGACTGGAAGCGCATGAAGTCTCCAACCTGCGCACCGGCATCATCATGGGCGCGGGTGGCTCCTCCACCCTCGACATGGTGGAAGCCGCGGACATCCTGCGCGAGAAAGGCCTCAAGAAAATCGGACCCTACCGGGTTCCCCGCATCATGGGCAGCACTGTCTCCGCCTGTCTCGCCACCCCCTTCAAGATCAAGGGCGTCAATTACTCCATCTCTTCCGCCTGTTCCACCAGCGCCCATTGCATCGGCAATGCCGTGGAATTGATCCAACTGGGCAAGCAGGATGTGATTTTTGCCGGTGGCGCGGAGTCCGAGGATTGGACCCTGAGCTGTCTGTTCGACGCCATGGGTGCCCTCTCCACCAAGTACAACGACACCCCGGACAAGGCCTCCCGCGCCTTCGATGCCAACCGTGACGGCTTCGTGATCGCCGGTGGTGCCGGCGTGCTGGTGGTGGAAGCCCTGGATCACGCCCTGGCCAGGGGCGCCCGCATCTATGCCGAAATCACCGGCTACGGCGCCACCTCTGATGGCTACGACATGGTGGCGCCGTCTGGTGAAGGCGCGATTCGCTGCATGCAAATGGCCATGGCCAGCAGCCGCCAGCCCATCGATTACATCAATACCCACGGCACCAGCACGCCAGTGGGAGATGTGCAGGAAGTCAAGGCGGTGAAGGAGGTGTTCGGCGACAACATACCCGCCATCAACTCCACCAAGTCCCTGAGTGGTCACTCCCTTGGCGCTGCCGGGGTGCAGGAAGCCATCTACAGCCTGCTGATGATGGAGCAGGGTTTCATCTCCGCTTCCGCCAATATCGAATCCCTGGACCCGGAAATAGCCGCGTTGGGCGCTCCCATCGTGCAACAGCGCAGGGATGGCGTGACCCTCAACGCCGTCATGTCCAACAGCTTCGGCTTCGGTGGCACCAATGCCTGCCTGGTGTTCGAACGTTACCAGCAATGATCAGGCTGCTGGCCGGGTCTGTAGTGACATGAAAATCCTGTTCACTTCAACCCAGGGGGCGCATCGAAGCCCAATGCCAAGGTGGTTCCAACCCCCGGGCCGGAATCTCCTTGGCAGCAAAGCCGAGGCACTACCCAGCTTGTTGATTGCCGCCTTGTTGGCTTGCACCCCTGGTATTGCGCTGGCACAACTGCCCACGCCCGGCACCGACCCATTGCTGAGCCCCGCCAACAATCCCTTCGCCACCACCAGCCTGGCCGCGCCATTGCCGGTGGATCAGGCCTTCCCCCTGGAAGTGCTGGTGGAGCTGCCGGCCACCCTGGTAGTGAAATGGGACATCACCGAAGGTTACTACCTGTACCGCCATGGCCTCGATTTCCAGCAGGCCGGCGAGTCATTGCTGCCCCAGGCTGAAATACCGAGGGGACTGGCCTACCACGATGAATTCTTCGGTGAGGTGGAGATTTATCGCGATGTCTTGATAACACGCCTCCCCTTCGAGGCTGATTCTGGCGCGCAAGTGGAATTGGAAGTGAGCTACCAAGGCTGCGCCGACATTGGTTTCTGCTACCCACCCGCGCGCAAGCGGGTCAGTATTGAACTACCCTGAAACCGCTGCGGCTCTAACAGCAGCCTTCAGTCACGTTACTGCGCCAGACCACACTTGCCTTCAGCGCTCCAGGGTATAGGTGATGTCCACGCTCTGACTGATACCGGTCCTGACCTCCAAGCGCACCTTTTCCGTCAGAAAGTAGTCAACGCTGAGATTGGATTGGCGATCGAAAAGACCAATGTTGTAGCGCATGAACAAACTCGGGGTAATGAATTTGCCGAGACCAAGGGAACTGTCAGTCAAATTTGAACCACCAGATACCTCCATGGTATCGAGCCCCAGCTTTCCTCTCACGGTATCGGTCAACCCCTGCCCCCGGTCTATACCCAGATTGGCGATGGTGGCCAACATGGTATCACCATCCTCGCCATCGATATTCTGGAACGATTTTCCGGTAATCAACATGGCAAGTACCTCACTTTCCGGCAGCGCCGGGGTGGAGAACAACTGACTTTCCATGTTGGTGAGGGTGCCATTGATCTGGACACCGGCAATCATTTCCTGGGCACCTGGGGCGCTGGACTGACGGATGATTCTGAAGGCGCGGATATCAAGCGCCGGATTCAGCATGTTGCCGAAGAAAATCAATTTGCCATTTTCCACCCGCAACTCCTGACCATAGATGGCATAGAGCCCTTCGACGATGGCCACTTCACCATAGGTGAGCAAGGGACGGCCCGTGGTCTGCTCCACATCCAGATTGCCGGCCAAGCGCACCGCCAGGCCAAAGCCCTCGAAACGCACATCATCACCCAATCCCAGGCTCAATCTGCCCTGTACCGGAATTCTCTGCAGCAAACCCTGCTCCGTGGCCCGGCCCTGGCCATTCACCACCTGCACATCGGAAGACACGCTGGTGCCGGAATCCACTATGTCCTGCGCCCCCTCCAGATTGACGTAAAGCCGTGGCACATCGATACGGCCGTTGAAATCTATGCTTTCCTCGCTGAGAAACAGCGTGATATCCGGCGTGATGACCGCCTGCCGGTCTTCCAGATTCATGACCACGAAGTTCTGGCCTTGAAGACTGAAACTCATATTCCGCTCCGCCTGCAGCGGCTGACGTATTTCACTGCTGAAATTCAGTAGCCCACCACCGGACTGCACCGAGCCAAGCACGCTGATGTCATTGTTCTCGTCGCTGGCCACGCGTACATTGAGATCGCTGATTTCCAATCCGAATTCGGGCACGTCGAAGCGCATGTCCACCATCCGTATCTCAGCCTGGAGCAGGGGCACCTCCAGGGTTCCGCCAATGTCGCCCTGGGCGCGGAATTCACCGCTGGCATTGCTGATCTCCGCCACCAGGCTCTCAAGCCAGGCGATGTCCTGGAAATCGAACACGAAGCCCCCGGCGAGACTGCCATCCGCGTGGAGATTGGCTTGGGCCTGAAAAAAGCCCTGCAAGTCCAGGGCTCCGGTGCTGGGGTCGCCAAAGACGCGAAAATCCGTGGAAAAATTCCAGTCCCCATCGCGCCAGCTGAGACGCAGGGCCGGGTCACTGAACTGAAACACATTGATCTCTGGGGCCATGCTCATGGCCTCGGCCTCGTCCAGGGTGATCATGCCCACACGCCAGCCGTCGATATTGAGAGTGGCATCCAGAACCGGCACCACGGTGTCCGCGCCCGCCACCCCATTCACTGCAATGATGGCTCGCACATCACCATCGATGAAGATGTCCTCACCCAGTGAAATACCCAGGTCGGTCAGTAAACGGGCAATCCCCGGCGGACGCGCGGCCAACAGTTCGCGCAGGGCCGGCTCATCGATATTGGCCACGGCCTGGGCATCATTCAAATACCCCAGGGAGAGCCCATTCAAGGTGGCATTGGCACTCAAGCCCTGGGTTTGATTCCAATTGCCAGCAGCACACAGGCGCACACTGGCAAATGCCCAGCAGTGCTCCCCAAAGCTGGCGCTTTCGGCCGCGGCTGTCAGTGCCAGAGGAGCCTCCAGACGCAACTCTCCATAATCGGTGTCCACCCGCATCCTGTCCACTCCACCACGCCAGGTTTGCTCCTCCAGGCCACCCCCTCCGTCCAGCGCCAAGGTGGCAAGTCCTGGCGCATGCAGGTTGAGACTGAAGCGATGTTGCGCGGGATCACCAACAAGGCTCATGTCCAGAGAATCCAGATCAAGGCGCTCATCCCCCTCGATGTGGGACAAGCGCCTCAGGCTCAAGGCAATATTGTTGGCATTGCCCTGGTAGCGGGCGAGCATGGAAAGCCCCTCAAGCCGCACTTCACTGCCATCCTGGAGATAACGAAATTCATCGCCATTGAGACGCCCGCTAATCTCCGGTGCTTCCAGGCTTCCTGACACCTCGCCCCGCCCCTCGATGGTGCCGGACAAGCCTGGCAGAAAGGCATCCAGCCTGGGGGCCTGCACCGACCAGGTCAACGCAAGACTGTCTCCCAAACTGCCCGCAATGCTGATCAGATTGTCGGAAACCGCGAAATTGACAACCAATTGTTCCACCATCTCCCCACTCAACAGCAGGGCCGCGTCGGCGCTGAAGGGAAACTGATTGAGATTGCCGTCCAGCCAGGTCACGGCAAGGTCGACCACGGCCTCGTCCCCAGGAATGGCAAAACCCAGGGTACCCACCGCGTTGACATCGGCAAGACTGAAACCACTCTCCAGATCTTCATAGTCCAATGCCAGCAACCGCCAATCCAGGGCCAGATCCAGGGTCGGTTCAAGGGCCAGAATGCCATCCGCCTCCCATGCCAGCATAGGGCTGTCCACGGCCAGGCGCGATATCTGCAACTGTTCGCCTGCAAAGCTGCCTTGCAAAGATATCCGCAGTGCCTCAAGGCCCTCCACCTCCACATCAACGGCTGCCTCCAGCGCGATCTCATCGGGGCTGCCGCGGGTCTGCACTGTTGCTTCCACCATCTGCAAGGGAGGCGGTAGTTCCAGGGCTTCCACCAATCCCACGGCGCGGTGCCCAAAATCGAATTCGATTGGCGCGCCATCCAGCAGCCCCAAGCGCACACTGCCCTCGCTGATCAGGGGCAGGGGGCTCAAGAGCTCATGCCTGAGCTGGAGCTGCTGAAGATTGCCGCTGATGGCGAGATTCCCACCAAGGCTTTGCTCGTCGCTGTCAAAACGCCACTGGCCGCTGGCATCCAATGCCAGTGACTCCTGTCTCAGCAATATGGACAGCGAGACTTCGGCACCCAGCGCTTCCAGGCCCACATAATCCAGCGCCATGGCGCCATCGCCGAGGCGAGCCCAGAGTGCGAGCCGTGCCAATTCATGGCGTTCCTGGCCCAGGGTGAGACTGGCATCGGACACACTGGCATTGTCGATCCGCAGAGTGAGAGGCAAGCCAAACAAGTCATCAAACAAGGCAGCAAGATCGAAGTCATCATCGTCCCCGTCCATCTCGCTTTCGTCCTGTACATCGATGTGCAAGCCTTCGATCTCCAGGAACAGCAGACTCAACTCCCCCGCCAGAATGGTCCAGGGGCGCCAGGCGAAAGCCAAGCGTCCAACGTTCACCTCCAGGCTGCCCTCGTCATCACGGCTGGCATAGCGCAGATCGCGCACACTCAGCCCGTACAGAATGGAACCCTCAATGGCACCGATGTCGAGTTCATCGTCTGCCTGCTCACGATACCAGTTGACTCCTTCGGTAATCAGCCAGCGACTGCCGGTTTCCGTATGCAGGGTGTAGAGCACGGCAAATACCAGTGCCGATATCAGCACTGAAAAGGCGAACAGCACAGAGGTAAGGATATTGAGAATTCTGGCGATCACAGGTCGGGCCCCATGGTGACGTGCAAGCGGATACCAGCCACATCCCGCAGGCCTTTGGCCACATCAAAGCGAATAGGACCTATGGGTGATATCCAACGGATACCCAAGCCGACACTATGACGCAGCCTGAAATTACCAGGGTCGTTGAATGCATTGCCGGAGTCATAGAAAGTGGCGACCCGCCAGCCTGGCCTGAATTGAAAATCATATTCCGCTCCTCCCACCAGCAGGTGGCGGCCACCCACCACCTGGCCCAACTCGTTGAGCGGTCCCAGACTCTGGTATTGGTAACCCCTGATGGTCTGGTCACCCCCAGCAAAGAAACGCACCGAAACGGGTAGTTCCTGCTCGTCATTTACCCAGGTGGTACCCAGCTCCCCCTTGAACAGCACCCTGCCACGCTGACCCAACGGCATCACATATTTCGCTGTGGAGTAAAGCTGCAGGAAAGAGGTATCGCTGAACACTGTGTCGGTACTGCCGCGAATTTGCCCGAACAATTTCCAGCCACGGGTGGGATTGATCAAGTTGTCGGCACGGGTTTTCGACACGTCCGCGCCGAGAATGGTCAAGTGGGTGGTGTCTTCCTGCACGCCCACCTGGAACTGGTCCAACTGGAAATTGATGAAGTAGTTCAACAACCACTCGGCATCGGTTTCCGTCCGGTAGGCCGCTTCCATCTTGAAGCGGTTGCTGTCGAAGGCAGCGTTGCTCTCGGTGATCAGACCGCTGCTGAAGTTGAGCCGCTGACGCAGGGAACCTTCAAGCGGCAAAATGTAGTTGGCATTCAACTCCGAGCGCACCCGCGACAACGAGGTATTGCCATCCAGGCGATGGCCGGAGGCATTGAGGTAACGATCCAGATAGGCCAGGCGCAGGCGCGGACCAGTGTCAGTGGTGAAGCCCACCCCCGCCGTGTAGGAGCGCCGCACGAAGGGCTCCAGGTTGATTTCCACCGGCACCACCTGGTTCTGGGCTTCAGCCAATCTGGGATTGATGCTGATCTGTCGGAAATACTGCCCTCGATCCAGATTGCGCCGCAGCTCCACCAATTCATCGCTGGCATAGGCGTCACCAGGCTGGAACGGAATCATGCTCCTGACAAAGTCATCGGAGAGGGAGTCTCGGGTATCGATGCTGACTTCTCCGAAGCGGAACCGATCCCCCGGCTCAAATTCGATCAAGACTTGAGCCTGATTGGTGCTGGTGTCCACCCGCACCTCCGAGCGCAGAAAGCGGGCGGCAAAGAAACCGCGCTCAACCGCCACGGCACTGATCTGGTTTTTCAGGGCTTCGTACTCGCCATGGTGCAACTGACGGCCTGGGCGCACCACGCTGTTGGTGATCACCTGCCTGAACACGGACTGCACACTGGCGTCTCCGAGAATCTGGATGTCGACAGTGTCCAGGCGCACGGGTTCGCCACGGTCAACATCGACACGCAGGGTCCAACAGGATTCCTCCATCTGAAATTCCGTGGTGAAACTGGCGTTGTAATAACCCAGGGCATGCAGGGCATCTTCCACGTTGCGGCGGACCTGGGGAGTCAAACGCAGCAGACGGGTCAGCGATGACTGGCAAGTCTCATTGCCGAAACGGACATGGCTGCGGATATTGGTTGCCAGATCCCCCTCCACCCCCGTGATATTGATGCCGGGCACGTTCTGGGCACTGGCGAGGGTCCCGGCAAGGCAGAGCACCGAGATCAGGCTGGTGGCTGGATGTCGATATTTCACCGGAAGGCGTGTTCCCGAAAAGGCGTGTTACCGTACTGACGTGCAAGCGGGCTGGAAACCTGTACACTGCTCCAATCTCTTGCACCCGGCTCCCCCTCCGCATCACAACATTACGCAAGCGTGCACCGGGGAGTTTGCTCGCATCTTAACATGCCGCCGCTGCCCGACGGGATATATCTTGACAAGTCCGAACAGGGACAAATGCGGTGAAATGGTGCAATCTTCGAAAAAATCGCTACCTAGCCCGTGGATTTATGGGGGCAAATTCATATAATAGCGCCCCAGGGAAAGAGGCAGATCGGTTTCATCCCAACTGCCCGGCAAGCATTGACGCCGGACCTGCCGAAGTCGTGCACAAACCAGTTGCATCGGGTATTTCCCACCACATCAGGAGAAACAATGGCATCCATCCTTGTCATCAACGGCCCCAACCTGAACTTGCTGGGGACGCGGGAACCGGAAATATATGGCGCCCAGACCCTCGATGACATCAACGCCGGCCTTTCCGAGAAATGTCTCGGCAGCGGGCACCACATCCAGTTTCTGCAAAGCAACGCTGAGTATGAAATCATCGACCGCATCCATGATGCGCGCCGCGAGGGCATCAACTACATCATCATCAATCCCGGTGCCTTGACCCATACCAGCATTGCCCTGCGTGATGCCCTGCTCGGCGTTGGCATTCCCTTCATCGAAGTGCACCTGTCCAACATCCATGCCCGTGAAGCCTTCCGTCACCACTCCTATATCACGGACGTGGCCAAGGGCTGCATCATGGGGCTGGGTGCCATCGGTTACGACCTGGCCCTGCAGGCGGCCATCAACAGCCTTGAACAATGATCCACAGAACCATCCAGAACCCAGAGAGAGATACATGGACATTAGAAAAGTCAAAAAACTGATTGAACTGCTCGAAGAGTCCAACGTGGCCGAAATCGAGATCAAGGAGGGCGAGGAGTCCGTGCGCATCAGCCGCGTCGGCACCCAAAGCTTCGTACCCCAGTTCAGCGCGCCAATGCCACAGATGGCCGCGCCAGCAATGCCGCCGCAGGGCAGTGTGGCGAAAGCCGAGGAACCGGCGGAACCCAAGGCCGAGGCGTTCAAGGGTCATGCCATCAAGTCACCCATGGTCGGAACCTTCTACCGCTCCCCTTCCCCCACCTCGCCAGCATTTGTGGAAGTGGGCAAGCAGGTCCAGGTGGGCGATGTGGTCTGTATCGTGGAAGCCATGAAAATGATGAACCAGATCCAGGCCGACAAGGCCGGCATCATCTCAGCCATCCTGGTGGAAGACGGCGCGCCGGTCGAGTTCGATCAGCCCCTGCTCACCATCTCCTGACCCTAGCCATCACCCAAAGGTTTATCATTACCCATGCTGGAAAAAGTCCTGATTGCCAACCGGGGGGAAATCGCCCTCCGCATTCTGCGGGCCTGCAAGGAACTGGGCATCCGCACCGTGGCCGCCCACTCCACCGCCGACCGGGATCTGATGCATGTCAGACTGGCCGATGAGTCGGTTTGTATCGGCCCCCCACCCACAAGCAAGAGCTACCTCAATGTTCCCGCCCTGATCAGCGCCATGGAAGTGACTGACTCCAGCGCGGTACATCCGGGCTACGGCTTTCTTTCTGAAAATGCCGAGTTCGCCGAGCAGGTGGAGCAGTGCGGCTTCACCTTCATCGGCCCGGCCCCTGACACCATCAGGGCCATGGGCAACAAAGTGGCGGCCCTGGAAGTCATGCGCAAGACCGGAGTACCCACCGTGCCCGGTTCAGACGGCCCCATTGACGACGACAATGACCGCACCCTGGCGATTGCCCGCCGCATCGGTTACCCGATCATGATCAAGGCCGCCGCCGGTGGTGGTGGACGCGGCATGCGCGTGGTGCATACCGAAGCCAATTTGCTGAAGTCGATCCAGGTCACCCAGACCGAGGCCAATACCTTCTTTGGCAGCGACGAGGTCTATCTGGAGAAATTCCTCGACAATCCGCGCCATGTGGAAATCCAGGTACTGGGTGACGGCAAAGGCAACGCGGTATGCCTCGGCGACCGCGACTGTTCCCTGCAACGGCGCCATCAAAAGGTAGTGGAAGAAGCACCCGCTCCCGGTATACCGGAGGAAAAGCGCGCTGCCATCCAACAATCTTGTATCCGCGCCTGCCAGGAAATGAAGTACCGGGGCGCCGGCACATTGGAATTCCTCTATCAGGATGGCAATTTCTACTTCATCGAGATGAATACCCGCGTGCAGGTGGAGCACCCTGTCACCGAGTGCGTGACCGGCATCGACATCGTCAAGCAGCAGTTATTGATCGCCTCCGGCCAGGAACTGAGCCTGCGCCAGGAAGACATCCAGATTCGTGGCCACGCCCTGGAATGCCGTATCAATGCCGAGGATCCCCGCACCTTCATCCCCAGCCCCGGCCGCATCAAGCTCTACCATCCTCCCGGCGGCAATGGCATCAGGGTGGACTCCCACCTCTACAGCGGCTACAGCGTGCCGCCCCACTACGACTCCCTGATCGCCAAGCTCATCAGCTACGGCGCCACCCGCGAGGAAGCCTTTGCCCGCATGCAGAATGCCCTGGAGGAAATGTTGATCGACGGCATCAAGACCAACATCCCCCTGCACAAGGACATCATGCGCGATTCCGGCTTCCGTGCTGGCGGTGTCAACATCCACTATCTCGAACACATGCTCAGCAACAGCTGAACAGGGCTGAGCGCCAGCAAACATGAGCTGGATTCAACTACAGATCAGGTCGGGGCAGGATGATGCCCCGACCATCGAGTCCGCCCTGGAGGCGGCTGGGGCTTTGTCCGTGACCATGGTGGACGCGGCCGATCAACCCCTGTTCGAGCCCGGCCCCGGCGAAACTCCCCTGTGGGCCGACTTGCTGATCACCGGCCTGTTCAGTGCCGAGGCAGACCCACTGCAAGTCATCGCCGCCATCAAGGAATCCCTCACGCCCGCGCAACTGGCCGGCCTGGTGGTGGCCTCCCTGGAAGACAGAAACTGGGTAAGGGCCTGGATGGATGAGTTCAAGCCCATGCGCTTCGGACAACGACTGTGGATCTGTCCCAGCTGGACACCACCGCCAGACCCCACGGCGGTGAATCTGATGCTGGACCCTGGACTTGCCTTCGGCACCGGCACGCATCCTACCACCTCCCTTTGCCTGGCCTGGCTCGATGGCCAGGATCTCGCCGGCTGTCAAGTCATTGATTATGGCTGTGGCTCCGGGATTCTCGGTCTTGCCGCACTCAAACTGGGTGCTGCTCTGGCCCACGGGGTCGACAATGACCCCCAGGCCCTGGTGGCCACCCGTGACAATTGCGACAAGAACGGCATCAGCCCAGAACGCTTCCCTACCTGGCTGCCCCAGGATTTCTATCAAGCCGTGAAGGCAGGGGAAATAACGCCGGTGCAAGGCATCGCCGCCAACATCCTGGCGCAGCCCCTTATCGATCTGGCCGCCACCCTGGCCGGCCTGCTCAAGACCGGAGGATGGATACTGCTGTCGGGGATTCTGGAAGAACAAGTGGAAAGTGTCATGACTGCCTACTCACCCTGGTTTACCATTGACTCCATCGACACCATGAACGGCTGGGCCAGGATTACGGCCACGCGCACCGAGACCCCAGCCTGAGGCGCGCGGAACCCCGGATGTCACAACTGCTGACCCAATGCCCCAACTGCCAGACCTCCTTCCGCCTGGGTACCTCCCAGTTGCACGCCGCGGACGGCCTGGTACGTTGCGGCGCCTGCCTGGCAGTATTCTCCGCCATTGCCCACCAAGTGTTTCTGCGCGCCAACCACGATGAAATCTTTGATGATGATGATTTCGTGGAACTGGAGGATGTGGAGAACCAGGACGAGCCCGGCCCCGAGGAATATCTCGCCGAGAGCGAAGATGAAGACTACGACGAACTGGACGAACTGGACGAACTGGACGAACTCGATGAACTCGATGAACTCGATGAACTCGATGAACTCGATGAACTCGATGAACTCGATGAACTCGATGAACTCGATGAACCAATTCACCAGGAGGCATTCGACGACAGCGAGGACAGTGACGACAGCGAGGAATTCGACCACCATGAAGACTTTGATGATAGCGAGGACTTCAACGATCACGAGGACTTTGACGAGTTCGAAGACGCGGAGACGGCTGACGACCTCCATGAGGATCAAGAGTCGGCCCTGACAGCCGGCACTCCTCACGCTCGCCGCCCAAGGCAGGGCAAGGCCGCCATCCACGCCTATCTTTCCCGGATCAGGGATGCCGATGCCCTGGAGCAGATTGATCCCGGTCATGCCATGGCCATCGACCTGGAGCCGGTGGAACTGCACCACGAAAACATCCCCTGGCGGCGCCTGAAACTGGTATCTCTGTTCTTCCTCAATCTGCTGTTGTTACTGACCCTGGCGGGACAGTATGCCTGGTTCAATCAAGACAGCCTGGCCCGCGATCCACGCTACCGCCCCTGGCTGGAGGCGGCCTGCCAACATCTGCCCTGCAATCCACCGCCCCGGGTCGACATCGCCGCCATCCGCCCAGGAGAACTGCTGGTGCGCTCCCACCCCAGTGTGGCCAATGCCTTGCAAGTGGACTTCATCTTCAGTAACCAGGCCAGCTTCGAACAACCCTTTCCCCTGGTGGAATTGAGTTTCAGCGATCTCAACAACCGTCCGGTGGCCAGCCGTCAGTTCCGTCCCGAAGAGTACTTGCCACCAGCCCTGCACCAATTCGCTAACATGCCGGTAAATTCCCCAGTACAAATCACCTTGGAGATTGCTGATCCAGGTCCCGACGCCGTCAACTACAACTTGTTGTTCCGTCTGCAATAGGCTCCTTACCGCTTGACCCGGGACAAGGGCGCGGCAATCAGTGCCTGATTGGCCGTGCCGGGCGGGGCAAAATCCTGTATGATTCGCGCTTAAAAATTCACCACAAAGGCCCCGATACCACCGTGATCCAGATAGGTCCCCATCGCCTGGATTGTCCAGTCGTTCTTGCCCCCATGGCCGGAGTCACGGACCGTCCCTTCCGCAAACTATGCCGTGAGTTTGGCGCTGCCCTGACACCTTCGGAAATGCTCAGTGCCGACCCCAACCTCTGGGACAGCGAAAAAAGCCGCCTGCGGCGGATACACGCTGGTGAGCTGGGTCCCCGAGTGGTGCAGATAGCCGGCGCCGACCCGGCGATGTTGGCCCAGGCTGCCCGCCACAATGTGGCCCATGGCGCCGACATCATCGACATCAACATGGGTTGTCCGGCCAAGAAGGTGCTGCGTCGTGCCGCGGGTTCCGCCCTGTTGCGGGATGAAATGCTGGTGGCTGACATCCTGCGCCAGGTGGTGGCGGCGGTGCCAGTGCCGGTAACGCTGAAAATCCGCACCGGCTGGTGTCCCGACCAGCGCAATGGCCCCGTGATTGCCCGTATCGCCGAGGATGCAGGCATTCAATCCCTGGCGGTGCATGGCCGCACACGGGCATGTGGCTTCAGGGGCGAGGTCGAGTACGACACCATTGCCGCCATCAAGCAAAGCGTGAACATCCCGGTGTTCGCCAATGGCGATATCGACACCCCCCACAAGGCACGGCAGGTACTGGCGCACACCGGCGCCGATGGTGTCATGATCGGCCGCGCCGCCCAAGGCAAGCCGTGGTTGTTCAGAGACATGGTCCACTTCCTGGGCCACGGCCAACTGCCGCCCCCTCTGCCCACTGCCGGCATCGCCGCCCTGGTCCTTGAGCACACACGCCAGCTCCATGCCTTCTATGGAGACTTCAAGGGTGTGCTGATCGCCCGCAAACATGTGGGATGGACACTGATGGGCCTGCCCGCTGGTGCCGAGGCCCGGCGCCATTTCAATACGCTCACCCGACCCGACGATCAACTGGCGTATCTCGACCGTTTGTTCAAAATTCTCGACCGTAAGGAATTAGCAGCATGAGTGAACACCCTCCCCTCGACGCTCCCACTCCATCCAAGGCAGTGGATACTGGCATGGTTCATCCACCCCAGACCCTGCGGGAATGCGTCAACCAGGTCATGCATCAATACCTGGCACAGGTGGAAGACGAACATATCTCAGATTTGTACCAAATGGTCTTGTCAGAAGTGGAACCTCCACTGCTGGAGGCCGTCATGAATTTTACCCGTAGTAATCAGACCAAGGCTTCACAGATGCTTGGCCTCAACCGGGGCACCTTGCGCAAGAAGCTGAAGCAATACGGGATGCTTTGATGATGACTGACACAACCACTCCTATCCGCCGCGCTCTGCTGAGCGTTTCCGACAAAACCGGCCTGGTTGAATTCGCAAGCTTCCTGCACGCCCAGGGAGTCGAACTGCTTTCCACCGGCGGTACCTACAAGCAACTGCGTGATGCCGGCATCGACGCCAGGGAAATCTCCACCCATACCGGCTTTCCGGAAATGATGGATGGTCGCGTCAAAACCCTCCATCCCAAGGTTCATGGCGGCATTCTTGGTCGCCGCGGGATCGATGACGCCGTCATGGCCGAGCATGGCATTGCCCCCATCGACATGGTGGTGGTCAATCTTTACCCATTCCAGCAGACCGTGGCCAAGACTGATTGCAGCCTGGATGACGCCATAGAGAATATCGACATCGGTGGACCGGCCATGTTGCGCTCGGCGGCCAAGAATCACGCCCATGTGGCGGTGGTGGTAGACCCAGCCGACTACGCCGCGCTGATGGAGGAAATGCGCCATTCCCAGGGTGCCCTGACCCACAGCACGCGTTTTCAGCTGGCCATCAAAACCTTCGAGCACACTGCCCGTTATGATGGCGCCATCGCCTCCTACCTGGGCAGCCTGGACAGCGAGGGCCAACGCCAGCCCTATCCGCGAACCTGGCACGCGCAGTTTCTCAAGAAACAGGACTTGCGCTATGGCGAAAACCCACACCAAGGCGCCGCTTTCTATGTGGAACTCGGCGCACTGGAAGCTGGCATCGGCACCGCAATCCAATTGCAGGGCAAGGAACTGTCCTACAACAACATCGCCGACACCGATGCCGCCTTGGAATGTGTCAAGTGTTTCGAGGCGCCGGCCTGTGTCATCGTCAAGCATGCCAACCCCTGTGGGGTCGCCACCGGCGCCAGCTTGCTGGAAGCCTATGAAAAGGCCTATCGCACCGACCCCACATCCGCATTCGGCGGCATCATCGCCTTCAACCGTCAGTTGGACGCCGCCACTGCCGCCACCATAGTGGAACGTCAATTCTCGGAAGTGATCATTGCCCCAAGCATCGCGGCGGACGCCGCCGCGGCGGTTGCCAGCAAACCCAATGTACGATTGTTGTCATGTGGCCAGTGGCCAAGTGATCCAGTTCCTGCCCAGGATCTGAAGCGCGTGCACGGCGGCCTGCTGGTACAGGACCGCGACCTGGGCACGGTGAGGGCGGAAAACCTCAAGGTGGTCACCAGGCGGCAACCGACGCCAGCGGAAGTCGCCGACCTTCTGTTCGCCTGGCGGGTCGCAAAATTCGTCAAGTCCAATGCCATCGTCTATGCCCACGGCGGGCAAACCATCGGCATTGGTGCCGGTCAGATGAGCCGGGTCTACAGTGCCCGCATCGCCAACATCAAGGCGGCGGACGAGGGGCTGGAGATCAGTGGCGCGGTGATGGCCTCGGATGCCTTCTTCCCCTTCAGCGACGGCATCGAGGCCGCCGCCAAGGTGGGCATCAGTGCCGTCATCCAACCCGGCGGCTCCATGAACGACCAGCAGGTGATCGAGGCCGCCGATGCCCATGGCATGGCCATGGTGTTCACCGGCATGCGCCACTTCCGCCACTGAAGCCAAACACACTATGCAGCTGAATCACAAGGAAAACGGATTGTCATGAAAGTCATGATCATTGGCGGCGGCGGCCGCGAACATGCCCTGGCCTGGCGGATGGCCCGCTCGCCCCGGGTCGAACATGTCTATGTAGTGCCCGGCAATGCCGGCACTGGCCGCGAACCCGGCATGGAGAACGTGGCTCTGAATGTCGATGACTTCCAGGCTCTGAGTGATTTCGCCATGGATCATGGGGTAGGCCTCACCGTGATCGGCCCGGAAGCCCCCCTGGTGGCGGGCGTCGTCAATCACTTCCAGTCCCTGGGACTGGCCTGCTTCGGCCCCTCACGGGGCGCGGCACAATTGGAAGGCTCCAAATCCTTTACCAAGGACTTCCTCAAGCGCCACAACATTCCCACCGCGGCCTATGAAATCTTCACCGACCCGGGTCAGGCTGAAGCCTATCTGCGCCGGCAATCCATGCCCATCGTGATCAAGGCCGATGGCCTTGCCGCCGGCAAGGGCGTGATCATCGCCAGCAACCACGAGGAAGCCATTGCCACAGTACGCGACATGCTGTCCGGCAACAGTTTCGGTGAAGCCGGCCACCGGGTAGTCATCGAGGAGTTCATGCAAGGGGAAGAGGCCAGCTTCATCGCCATCGTCGATGGCAAGACCGCCCTGCCCTTCGCCACCTCCCAGGATCACAAGGCCCGCGACGATGGCGACAAGGGGCCCAATACCGGCGGCATGGGTGCCTACTCACCAGCGCCCGTGGTGACCCCGGCTGTCCATGACAGGGTCATGCGCGACATCATCATGCCCACGGTGCGCGGCATGGCGGCGGAGGGTAATGACTATGTGGGCTTCCTCTATGCCGGCCTGATGATCGGCGCCGATGGCAGCCCAAGAGTGGTGGAATACAACTGCCGTTTCGGCGACCCCGAGGCGCAACCGGTGATGATGCGCCTGCGCACCGACCTGGTGGATTTGTGCGAGGCCGCCCTGGCCGAACGCCTCGACACCATGGATATCGACTTCGATCCGCGCCCCGCCGTGGGCGTGGTAATGGCCGCCGGTGGCTATCCCGACGCCTACGCCAAGGGCAAACCCATCTCTGGCCTCGACGCCGATCAAGGCCTGGAACATGCCAAAATCTTCCATGCCGGCACGCGCCAGGACGGCGCCCAGGTGCTGACCAATGGCGGCAGGGTCCTCTGCGTCACCGCCCTCGGCAACAACGTTACCCAGGCCCAGACCGAAGCCTACCGCCTGGTTGAACGCATCACCTGGGATGCCGCGTATTACCGCAGGGACATTGCCTATCGCGCCATTGCCCGGGAACAGGCTTCAGAACACTGACCTTGTTGGAGAACCCCATGAGCCCAGGATTCGTTGACACTCTCATCATCCAGTTCGACCAGGCCCTCAAGACCCTGGTGCCAGGCTCCATCACCGCGCAACGCCCCTCGCCAGCGCAAAGACTGGAAACAAAAGGGGACGCAACGCTGGATGACAGTGCCCGCCGTCACGCCGCCGGGCTTATGCGCATCAATCACACCGGAGAAGTCTGTGCCCAGGCTCTCTACCAGGGCCAGTCCCTGACCGCAAAACTGCCTGGTGTCCGCGCCGGCATGGAACAGGCGGCACGGGAGGAATGCGATCATCTGCAGTGGTGCGAGGAAAGGCTGAAAGAGTTGGACAGCCGCCCCAGTCTGTTGAACCCACTCTGGTACGCCATGTCCTTCGGTCTCGGTGCTGGCGCCGGCTTGGCGGGGGACAAGTGGAGCCTGGGTTTCGTGGCAGAAACGGAACGCCAGGTATGCGCACACCTGGAAGACCATCTGGCGCATCTGCCGGCGCAGGATGAAAAAAGCCGGGCAATACTCGACCAGATGAAAATCGATGAAGCCGCCCATGCAATCCACGCCGTGGAAGCCGGTGGCGCCGAACTGCCCGTACCGGTGAAGCAGGCCATGCAGGGCATGGCCAAAGTCATGAAAAAAGTCGCCTACACCCTGTAGGAGCGAGCCCTGCTCGCGAGCTGGGCCCACTCCTATAGGGAGAGGGGTGGCCTCCCAAAAGTTCAGTTGAGCTCGTTGTCCTTCCAGAATTTGGCGCCCTTCACCGTGGCCTGCAAGGCCAAGCCGGTCTGGGTCAACTGATAGACAGTGATATTGTCGGCGATGGCCTCGCCCCCCACCGCGCCACCCTGACGATTGGCGGTGGCCGCCGCGTCGGCCTGGGCCCCGAAAGTAAAGCCGTAATCCAGGAAGCGATCAAGGGCATCACGGGTGTGGAACACCATTACCAGGCGGAAATCCTTGACCCCGGCACCCAGGCCAAGGCCCAGTTCTCCCACCTTCATGTAGGTATCACGGCTGTTGGCATTGTCGCGCACCACGCCATAACCGCCGCCGAAACTGGCCAGCAGCAAGTTGACATTGGCATTGCTGAACACCCCATAGCCCGCGGCGCCAGTAAGTTGACCCCGCACATCGGGCTTGAGGCCATAGAGTTCGTCCAGTACCGTGCCACGCATGTCCTGCACGGCCTGGCGGCGTTCATCGGGAGTACCTCGGGAAGCGCAGGCGGTCAGCACCAGCACCATCGTGGACAGGGCAAGCAGTCTGAGCACGTTCATCTTACCTCCTGGTTTTTGGGAT
>JBJHAY010000012.1:0-22002 GCA_050485205.1 Gammaproteobacteria bacterium | reverse complement strand
GCGGGGCATCGGGGGGTTGGTGCAAAAATCGCCGTGAACCCATCCATGGGGGCTCCGGCTGCGACATCCTGTCGCAGACGGTTTTTTCACCAGCCCCCGACGCCCGGCCCAAACCTTCAGTGCTGTTGCACCTTGATTTGCTCTAGCTGCGGAAGCCAGAGCTATGCTCCTTGATCGCGAGCAGGGCTCGCTCCTACAGGGCCGTGAATCAGAATATGTAGACGAACAGGAACAGACCCACCCACACCACATCAACAAAGTGCCAGTACCAGGATGCCGCCTCAAATCCGAAGTGGTCTTCCGGCTTGAAGTGGCCCTTGATGGCACGTACCAGCATCACTCCCAGCATGAAGGCACCCAGGGTCACGTGGAAGCCGTGGAAGCCGGTGAGCAGGAAGAAGGTGGAGCCATAGATGCCGGAATCCAGGGTCAGACCCAGTTCCTGGTAGGCGTGGATGTATTCCTCGATCTGCAGAATGATGAAGATGATGCCCAGCAGCACGGTCAGCGCCAGCCAGTTGATCAGCTTCTTGCGCTCGTTGTTTTTCAGCGCCACGTGGGCAATGTGCACCGTCACGCTGGAAGACAGCAGGATGATGGTGTTCCACAGCGGCAGGTAACCCGCGGCAGTGCTCCAGCCGGCCCAGGCCATGGATTCCTGGGGGCCGCCGAACAAGCTGTTGTCAGGGTTCTGTACCACGGGCCACACGGCCTCGAAGCCACTCCAGAGGATTTCGCCGGTGATGCCCTTGTCGCCTTCGCCGCCCAGCCAGGGCACCACGAAAGTCCGCACGTAGTAAAGCGCGCCGAAGAAGGCCGCGAAGAACATCACCTCGGAGAAAATGAACCAGTACATGCCCAGCACATAGGAGCGCTTGACCTGGGCGCTGGGCAGCCCCTGATGGTTCTCACGGATGGTGGCGGCGAACCAGTTGTAGAGCACGCAGGCCAGAATGAAGAAACCAATGAAGGACAACCAGCCGGAGAACGTGGCGCTGTCGCCTGCCTTCATGTCGTTGAGCATGGAGCCCATGCCGAACACCATGAGGAACATGCCGAAGGATGCCCAGATCGGGAATTTTGACTGTTCGGGCACGTAATAGGTTTCGTAAGTATTGTCAGTTGCCATGTCAGCACCTTAATCCGTCAGATGATATTCAATTCGCGCTCAATGCTCGCGGTGTTTTCTTGTAGTTGCCGGTGATGTCGAACAAGGTGTAGGACAGGGTCAGCTTGTTGACATCGGCGGGCAGGTCCTGGTCGACGAAGAATCGCAGTGGCATGTCCACCTGCTCTCCCGCCTCCAGGAACTGCTGGGTAAAACAGAAGCATTCGGTCTTGTGGAAGTAGTCGGCCGCCTTGAAGGGAGAAACACTGGGTACTGCCTGGCCGATCATCGCTTCGCCCGAGGGATTGCGAGCAAAGAATTCCACTTCCACCAGTTCTCCGGGATGTACTTTCACTTCCGTGACCTTGGGACGAAATTCCCAGCTCATGCCGGCATTGTTCTGGGACATGAACTGCACCGTCACCACCCGGTCGGTTTTGACCTGCACTTCCTCGGCGACGTATTCATAACGTCCCTTGGTCTTGCCGTTGAGCCCGGTGATGTCGCAGAACACGTCATACAGCGGCACCAGCGCGAAACCGAAGCCGAACATGCCAATGGTGGTCAGCAGCAATTTGAAGGCCAGCCCGCGGGTGCCGCGGGACTGGTCGTCATTTTGTACCGTCTGTTTGTCAACTTGTGGTTGCATCACCAAGCCTCCGGCTACCCTGGGTTATTTCACCAAGGGCGGCGTGCTGAAGGTGTGGTATGGCGCTGGTGAAGGCACGGTCCACTCAAGGCCATGGGAACCATCCCAAACCTCGGCGCTGGCCTTCTTGCCACCACGCACACACTTGATCACGATGAACAGGAACAGCAACTGGGAGAAGCCGAACAGGAAGCCGCCGATGCTGGACACCATGTTGAAGTCGGCAAACTGCAGGGCATAGTCCGGAATGCGGCGCGGCATGCCGGCCAGTCCCAGGAAGTGCTGCGGGAAGAACAGGATGTTGACGCCGATGAACGAGAGCCAGAAGTGGGTCTTGCCCAGGGTTTCGTCATACATGTTGCCGGTCCACTTGGGCAACCAGTAGTAGGCGCCGGCCATGATGGAGAACACGGCGCCAGGCACCAATACATAGTGGAAATGCGCCACCACGAAGTAGGTGTCGTGGTACTGGAAGTCGGCGGGCGCGATGGCCAGCATCAGACCAGTGAAACCGCCCATGGTGAACAGCACCACAAAGGCGATGGAGAACAGCATCGGGGTTTCAAAGGTGATGGAACCCTTGAACATGGTGCTGATCCAGTTGAACACTTTCACACCGGTGGGTACCGCGATCAGCATGGTGGCGTACATGAAGAACAGTTCTCCCGCCAGCGGCATGCCAGTGGTGAACATGTGGTGCGCCCACACGATGAAGGACAGGAAGGCGATGGAAGCTGTGGCGTAGACCATGGAGTCATAGCCGAACAGCTTCTTGCGCGAGAAAGTGGGGATGATTTCCGATACCACGCCGAAGGCGGGCAGAATCATGATGTATACCTCGGGGTGACCGAAGAACCAGAACACGTGCTGGAACAGCACCGGGTCACCACCACCGGCGGCATTGAAGAAGCTGGTGCCGAAGTGGATGTCGAACAGCATCATGGTCACCACGCCGGCCAGCACCGGCATTACCGCGATCAGCAGGTAGGCGGTGATGAGCCAGGTCCACACGAACAGCGGCATTTTCATCAGGGTCATGCCGGGTGCGCGCATGTTGAGAATGGTGGCGATGATGTTGATGGCGCCCATGATGGAGGAAGCCCCCATGATGTGCACTGCAAAGATAAAGAACGTCACCGTGCTCGGCGCATAGGTGGTGGACAGTGGCGCGTAGAAAGTCCAACCGAAGTTGGGCGCGCCGGCTTCCATCAACAGCGTCGAGGCCAACAGGGCGAAGGCGAACGGCAGGATCCAGAAGCTCCAGTTGTTCATCCTTGGCAGAGCCATGTCGGGGGCGCCGATCATCATTGGAATCATCCAGTTGGCCAGGCCCACGAAGGCGGGCATGACCGCGCCGAATACCATCACCAGACCGTGCATGGTGGTCATCTGGTTGAAGAAGTCGGGGCTGACGAATTGCATGCCCGGCTGGAACAGTTCGGCCCTGATCACCAGGGCGAAGGAGCCGCCCAAGAGGAACATGGCGAAACTGAACCACAGGTACATGGAACCAATGTCCTTGTGGTTGGTGGTATACAGCCAGCGGGTGAAACCCTTGGCGGGGCCGTGATGGTGGTCGTCGTGTGCGTGTGCTGCGCTCATTTTCAAGGCCTCCTGTTACTGTGCCTGGCGCTGCAGGATTTCAACCGGGGTGATGAAATCCCCCACATTGTTGTTCCATGCGTTGCGTTCGTAGGTGATGACGGCGGCCATGTCGACCGGATTCAGCACGTTGCCGTAGGCGGCCATGGCGGTACCGGGCACGCCGTTGATGACCATGTCAACGTGGTTTTCAATGGGACCGAGCGCGATGGCGCTGCCGGCCAGCGCGGGGAAGGCGGGCGGCACACCCTGGCCATTGACCTGGTGACAGGCGGCACAGTAGGTGTTGTACACAGTCTCACCCTGGGCCATCAGTTGCTCCAGGCTCCAGTCCTGGCTGGCCAGTTCGGCGATGGCGGCGGCTTCGGCTTTCTTCTCGGCGATCCAGGCGTCGTATTCCTCGCGCTCCACCACTTCCACCACCACGGGCATGAAGCCGTGGTCCTGACCGCACAACTCGGTGCACTGGCCGCGGTAGGTGCCGGTCTGCTCGGCGATTACCCAGGACTCATTGATGAAGCCGGGAATGGCATCTTTCTTGACTGCGAATTCAGGCACCCACCAGGAATGAATCACGTCTGCCGCGGTCAGCAGGAAACGCACCTTGGTGTTCACCGGAATCACCATGGGGTTGTCCACTTCCAGCAGGTAGTTCTCGCCCTTGTCCATCTCGTTGTTGATTTCTTCACGGGTGGTGGAGAGCGAGCTGAAGAAGGACACTTCCTCGCCATCCGGGTCCATGTAGCGGTACTGCCAGCGCCACTGGTAACCGGTGACCAGAATGTCGATTTCGGATTCGGAGGCATCATAGATGGCGGTCAACACCCGGGTGGAGGGGATGGCCATGCCGATCAGGATGATGAAGGGAATCACCGTCCAGATGATTTCGACGGTGGTGTTGTCATGGAAGGAGGCCGGCTTGGCGCCCTTGGACTTGCGGTACTTGATCAGCGACCACAAGAGCAGGCCGTAGACGATGACGCCAATCACCACACAGATCCAGAAAATGGTCATGTGCAGGTCATAGGTCATCCGGCTTATTTCAGTGACGCCCCGGGGCATGTTCAGCTCCCAGGCCGCCTGCGACTGCACGCTTGCCATTCCCAGCAAGCCCGCCAGCAAGGCTGGCCACGTTCTCATTCTAGGCAGCATCCGCCATTCTCCACTCGTAGTTCAAAATCTAAAATCCGCACCCAAGGCAGACGGCGGCGGCAAAAGCCTTCCGTCTCATCCCCCAAATGATTTGTTCTGATTATTGTTTTTGCGCGCTAACAGGACCTCATGGTTCGGGACCTGATCAGGGAAGTTTGCCGCTGGCACGGCTATACAACATTCCTCAGAGCGTGCTGGATATCACCTGCTACAACTTATCTCGATAGACTACCCGCTTGATTTCACTACAACTTTTCAAGTGCCAAGCCGCGAGACCGTTGTCTTCAGATGAAACTGGAAACTTTGGCAACAACAGATAATAGTGCGGCAATCCGGCGCGCATTATATCAGCTTGTCCCGGAAAAGCACTAGAAACCGGCACCTTGCGGGGCTTGATCCAGATCATGCCGAGCGTAACTTCCCCGCCCCTGGCAAGGGGAGCGGTCTTGCCAAAGAGTGGCACCCGCCATCAAGTGCTCAGGGAGCACTTGATGTGGCCTGGGACGGGGTTGACCTGGTGATGCCAGCCTGCAATAACAGAGGCTCAATGCTGGGTTCGCGACCTCGGTAGTCCACGAACAATTGCATCGCCGGTCGCGACCCGCCCCTGGACAGCACCCGCTGCAAAAATTCACGCCCGGCCGCGGGATTCAGCACGCCCTGCTCCTGGAAACGGGCAAAGACATCGGCCGACAATACCTCCGCCCACTTATAGCTGTAATACCCGGCGGCATAGCCTCCCGCGAATATGTGGGAGAAGCTGTTCTGGAAACGGTTCCACTCAGGCAGTTCGATCAGGGCGGTGCGCTCACGTACCCGCTGCAGCACCTGCTCCACAAATGCCGCATCGGCGCCAGCCTGGTATTCCAGATGCAGGCGAAAGTCGAACAAGGCAAATTCCAATTGCCTCAACATCATCATGCCGCTGTGAAAGTTCCTGGCCGCCAGCATGCGTTCGAGCATGGCGGCTGGCAGCGGTTCGCCAGTTTCATGGTGAGCGGAAATCAACGGGATCGTCTGCTCCTGCCAGCACCAGTTCTCCAGCAGTTGGCTGGGCAGTTCCACCGCGTCCCAGGCCACGCCATGTATCCCGGATACAGCGGCATGATCGACCTGGGTCAACATGTGGTGCAGGCCGTGACCGAATTCATGGAACAGTGTCACCACCTCGCTGTGGGTCAACAGGGAGGACTGGTGATCCGCCGGTGGCGTGAAGTTGCACACCAGCCAGGCCACTGGCCGCTGCACCTGGCCAGGCCCAAGAATACGACGCCCCAGACACTCATCCATCCAGGCGCCACCCTGCTTGCGTTGCCTGGCGTAAAGATCCAGGTAGACGCCTGCAATCACCTGGCCTTGTACCAGGACATCGTAGTAGCGGACATCGGGATGCCAGGTATCGACATCCATACGTGGCTGAAACTCTATGCCGAACAGGGTGCCGGTGATTTCAAACAGCCCTTGCAAGACCCGGTGGAGAGGAAAGTAGGGACGCAACTCTTCCTGGGACAGGCTGAAGCGCTGCTGCCGCAGTTTTTCCGCCAGCCAGGCAACATCCCAGGGCTCCAGCTGGTCGATGCCGTGCTCGCTGGCGGCAAATTGCCGCAACTCACTCAGCTCCTGTTCCGCCATGGGGCGGCTGCGGTCCACCAGGTCTTCCAGGAAGCCAATGACCTGCTCGGTGGAATCCGCCATCTTGCGAGCCAGCGACAACTCGGCGTAATTGGCGAAGCCCAACAGCCCGGCCATTTCATGGCGCAGAGCCAGGATTTCCTCGATCAAGGGGCGGTTATCCCACTTGCCGGCCTGGGGGCCTGCATCGGAGGCGCGGGTACTGTAGGCCTGATACATTTCCCGACGCAGCCCGCGGTCATTGGCATGGGTCATCACCGGCAGGTAGGAAGGGATGTCCAGGGTAAACAGGTAGCCGGGCAGTTGCTTGGCGGCGGCCGCCCGCGCCGCCTGATCCCGCGCCGAGGGCGGCAGGCCTTGCAGCCGTGCCGCATCGGTCTCGTGCAGGGTCCAGCCCATGGTGGCATCCAGCACGTTATTGGAGAATTGATTGCTGAGTTCGGACAGGCGCTTTCTGATCTCGCCATAGCGGGAACGGGCGGGTTCTTCCAGGGCCACGCCCCCCAGGGTGAATTCGAGAATCTGGTTTTCCAATGCCTGTCTCTGCCCTTCATCGAGGCGTTCGCCCTCCCTTTTCAGTACCTGGCGGCAGGCCTCGTAGAGTCCACGGTGCTGACTCAGACGGGTGCCATACTCGGCAATTTTCGGCAGGCAGCGGTTGTAGACTTCACGCAATTCGTCGCTGTTGCAGACGGAATTGAGATGGCTGACGGGGGACCAGAACTGATTGAGACTATCTTCCAGGGCCTCCATGGGCGCCATCAGATTGTCCCAACCAGGCTCGGCCGCCGCTGCCAGCAGTTGTTCCACTTGTGCCAGGTTGTGCTCCAGTATCTGATCCAGCCGCGCTTCGATGTCGCTGGGCTGAATCTGACTGAAAGCGGGCAGTGGGGCGATGGTGGTAAGGGCTTCTGCTTGCATGTGGGGTCCTTGATGATCTTGCCGCGACTGTGATGGCCGGCCTGGAATTTCCTCGCGGTGCAATACTGATCCAATATCCAGGCTAGAATACCGCCCTGAATTTTCGCACGCCTGCGCGGCGCCATCCAGGGTACGCGCAGGCAGTCTCACGAGGAAGGTTTTCCATGACCATACGCAAGTACCGCCAGATCAGCCCACGCCTGGGCAAAGAGGTTTTCATCGACGACAGCGCCGTGGTGATCGGCCGGGTCAGCCTGGGTGACGATGTCTCGGTATGGCCGTTGACCGCCATTCGCGGTGACGTGCATGACATCAGCATCGGCGCCCGCACCAACGTTCAGGATGGTTCGGTGCTGCACGTGACTTCGCCTGAGTCCAGCAGGCCGGAAGGCTTTCCATTGGTGGTGGGCGAGGATGTCACCATCGGTCACAAGGTGATCCTGCATGGCTGCACCATCCAGGACCGGGTGCTGATCGGCATGGGAGCCATCGTCATGGATGGCGCCGTGGTGGAGTCCGACGTGGTGGTGGGGGCCGGCAGCGTGGTGTCACCGGGCAAGGTACTCAACAGTGGAGGGCTGTACCTGGGAGCGCCAGCCAAGCGGGTGCGGGATCTGACCCAGGAGGAATTGGACTTCCTACGCTACAGCGCCAATCATTACGTGCGCCTGAAAAATCACCATCTGGCCGAATCCGAGGAAATTGCTGTTCAGGGCACCTCTGAATAATGCCAAAGTGCTGTCGGCTTGATGGTTCTGCCTTTCCAGGCGGATGCCATGCTGGCAGGACATCCTATTCTATGCCACAACTGGCCATGGTTAGCCCGAATAGTGTTCAGGGTCTGTTGAAAAAGCCCACCGTAACTTGGTTACGGTGGGCTCGCACAGCTTTTTTGATGGGTAGAGGTGATCAGGTCCCGCCTCAGAAACTGAAGATCAGGCCTGCCTTGAAAAGGTTCTCGCTGGGCCGGATACGCATCACATCGTTTGGCCCCAGATTGCGCGAGTAAGAAGAATAGCGGGTATGGTTCCAATCCACGCGGATGGCGGTCTGTGCATTCAGGTTGCTCTGCATGCCAATGCCAGCGCGGACACCGTCAAAGTTTTGATCATCGGTATTGGCAAAGCCAACGCCATCCGTGTGATTGTCACTGACACGAAGCCTGGTCTCTGCCCACTGGTATCCCAAACTGGCGAATACACGGGTGCTATCGTTTACCTGGGTACCGAGAAGACCTGCGACACCATAATTCCAGCGCGATTTGAAACGACTGCGATCAATGTCAGCATTCACTTGATCCGTCATCGTCATGTTTGTCCTGCCACTGCCCAGATTTGCTTCCACGGCCGTGAACAAATTATTGCCAATATCGAACTCAACTCCGCCCAGAACGCTGCCAACAGCACCATTGGCACTGAAGCTTTTAATCCTGGATTGCATGTCCATTGCAGATTCTGTAACGTCAAGTACAGTACTGTTGTGACCCAACTGCACCCCGACATAACCTTTGGGTTCGGCAAAAGCAAGAGAAGAGAATGTGGCGGCAATTGCAGAGATGGATATTATTAACGACTTCCTCATTATTACTACTCCATAAAAAAGACAGGTGGCACTTTTGTGTCACCCATATTAGACTATCCCAATGGCAATCGTGCGTCAAATCAGTGCGCGCGATTATCAATGGCGCAAACCTGCCCCAGCGTTGAGCAACGTCGCTCTTGCAAGAGCAGCACTTCCTTTAACGATCGAAACACGCATGCGAATACCGCGCGGGTTTTCTTTTCGCATGATCCACTGGCTGCTTAGCGGGAGATTTCCGTGCGCAGGGAGGTAACGAGAGGCTGAGTGGCGGGCCGCAGGCCACGCCACAGGTAGAAGGATTCGGCGGCTTGCTCCACCAGCATGCCGAGGCCGTCGAGGCTTTGCGCCGCGCCATGGGCCGTGGCCCAGCGGCAGAATACGGTGGGCTCGGCGGCGTACATCAAGTCATAGCACCAGGCTCCGATTGCCAATAGATCTTTGGGCAGTGGCGGCAGATCGCCATGCAAGCTGGCGGCGGTGGCGTTGAGAACCCAATCGAATTTGCGGCCACTGAGACCATCGAAACCGCAGGCCTCCAGTCCGGCATGTGCTGGCAGACCATCGACAGCGGTAAAATCCGCCACCACGGCCTCGGCCCTGGAGCGGGTGCGATTGGCGATCACCAGGCTGGCTGGCGCTTCGCGCAACAGCGGCAACACGATACCACGGGCAGCGCCGCCGGCGCCGAGGATCAGCACTCGCTTGCCTTTCAATTCTCCGCCATGATTGACCAGGATATCCCGGACCAGGCCGATGCCATCGGTATTGTGGCCGCAGAGTTGGCCATCCTGGTCCAGCAGCAGAGTGTTGACCGCCTTGGCCATGGCCGCGTCGGCAGAGCGGACTGTGGCCATGGCCCAGGCTTCCTGCTTGAAAGGGACGGTGATGTTGAGTCCCTTGCCACCCTCTGCGAAGAATGATGCTACCGCCTGCTGGAAGCCCCCTTGCTCCACGTGAATCGCCTCATACACCAGATCCTGCCCGGTCTGCCGGGCGAATTCGGCGTGGATGCGAGGCGACTTGCTGTGGCTGACAGGGTTGCCCATGACGGCATAGCGGGCGGGTGTGAGCGGCATGGGGGATTCTCCTGCATGTGTGTTGCAGGCCTTGGGCAGGGTACAGCCGCCGCGGCCTGGCCAGGTTGGCTGCTTCAACCACCCTCGGCCCAATTGCGGGGCCGCAGGTAGTCACTGTAGAGACGGGCTTCCTCGGTACCGGCGGCAGGGCGCCAGTCATATTCCCACCGCACCCGGGGAGGCAGTGACATGAGGATGGATTCGATGCGGCCGACCCCGGATTGCAGACCGAAAATGGTGCCGCGGTCGAATACCAGGTTGAATTCCACGTAGCGGCCGCGGCGGTATTGCTGGAACCAGCTCTCGCGCTCGCCATAGGGCATGTCTTGGCGGCGCTCGATAATGGGAACATAGGCCTTCAGGTAGCTGTCTCCGACCGCGCGCATGAAGGCGAAGCACTTGTCGAAGGGCCACTCGTTGAGGTCATCAAAGAACAAACCACCGACACCACGGGGCTCATCGCGGTGACGAAGGTGGAAGTATTCGTCGCACCAGTCCTTGAAGCGGGGGTAGACATCGGCGCCAAAAGGTTCACAGGCGGCGCGGGCGGTCTGATGCCAGTGGACACAGTCCTGGTCGAAGCCGTAGTAGGGAGTCAGGTCGTAGCCGCCCCCAAACCACCAGATGGGTTCCTGGCCTGGCTTTTCCGCAATGAAAAACCGGATATTGGCATGGGAGGTGGGCACATAGGGATTTTCCGGATGGATGACCAGGGACACGCCCATGGCCTGGAACGGACTGCCGGCCATTTCCGGGCGCTTGGCGGTGGCGGAGGCAGGCAGGGACTTGCCGAACACATGGGAAAAATTGACCCCTCCCTTCTCGATGACCTTGCCGCCGGAGATGACCCGGGTGATGCCGCTGCCTCCGGCATCGCGGTCCCAGCGGTCCTCGTGGAAGCGGGCACCGCCATCGGCCTGTTCCAGGCCCTGGCAGATGGTGTTCTGGATCTCCAGCAAATAGGCGCGAACGGCTTCGGTGTCGACTGTTTGCACGTGTTTCTCCTTGATGCAGTGGCCAGATGACGCGGACTTGCCCGGATATTGCAACCGGATGACCGCTGCAACTGCCGGGTTCGGAGTCCACTCCTGACCGCACTCTAGCGCCATGCCCGCCAGTGGGGAATGATCTGTGTCATGCCTCTCCGGATTGCCGGGCAGGGGCGGGCATTCTCACATGTTCCGCTCAGGGCTGCAAAGTATAGCCACCCGCCACCCGCGTCAGCCGTCCCCGCAGTTCCAGGCCCATCAGCAAGGGGCTCAGCTGTTGACTCTCCAATCCGGTTTCCCGCACCAGGGAGTCGAAGGGCACGGGTTCATAGCCTATGCACTTCAGCACCTGTTTTTCCTGATCCGACAGCTCCACCACCAGAGCCACCGGGTCCGCTGGCATCAACGTCAGTCCAGGCAGCAGGCACAGTTCCTCCCGCAAATCCGCCGCCGACTCCACCAGCGCCGCGCCCTGCTTGATCAACTGATGGCAGCCACGGGCATTGGGATTGAAGATGGAGCCTGGCACCGCAAACACTTCCCGCCCCTGTTCCAGCGCCAGACGCGCCGTGATCAGCGAACCGCTCTTGAGGGCCGCTTCCACCACCAGCACGCCGCGGCTGAGGCCACTGACGATGCGGTTGCGCTGGGGAAAGTGCCAATTGACCGCGCGCTCCCCCAGCGCGAACTCGGACACCACCGCGCCACGCGCGCTGATTTCCCGCGCCAGGGAAGCATTCCTCCGAGGGTAGAGACAGTCGAGGCCGCTGCCCAGTACCGCCACCGTGACCCCGCCGGCCTCCAGTGTCCCCAGGTGACTTTCCTGGTCGATGCCAAGGGCAAGCCCGCTGCAAATACCAAGGCCAGCTTCCACCAGCCCGGCAGCAAAGTCCCGCGCCGCGCGCCTGCCACCGGGGCTGGGATTGCGGCTTCCCACCATGGCCAGCATGGGCATGGCCAGAGATTCCAGTTGGCCTTGAACAAACAGCAGCAAGGGTGGATCAGGGATTTCTGCCAACAGCGGCGGATAGGCTTGTGAATTCCAGGTCAACAAGTGATGGTGGGGGTGTTCGAGCCAGCGCAAGCCCTTCTCGGCCGCGGCGCCAGGACCACTTGCCTCGGGCCGCGACTGATGCAGGCGCAAGGCCTCCAGCATTTCCGGCGGGGCTCCCAGAGTGGTCAGAACAGAGAGGTCCGCTCTCAATGCCGCTGTCGGGGAGCCGAACCTCTCCAACAGGCGCAGACCCAGCCTGGAATTCATGCCAGGCAAGGCTTGCAGGGTCAACCAGGAAGCGCTTTCTTGTTCTTGCATCGGCAGCTCCATTTGCCATCAGCGCCTCCAACGATCAGGGCGTCACCACCCGGTCATCCAGTCGCACCGGCTGGTCAGCGCTCAGCACCAGCGCCTGACTGGTGAGTGCCGAAACCCGGTAGATCAGCACCTGAGCATATTTTTCACCATCGAAGCGCAACTGGCGTCGGGAGTTGCCATCGCGCACCATGCGGTCCGGCTTTTGCAGGGCCAGCACATGGCCCACCTTGAGGTTGGCATCACTGCCCAGATTGATCACCAGGGAGTCGAACTTGCCTCCCGCCATCTTGCCGGAGTTGATGTCGAGAATGCCCCCTTCCACCTCAAAGGCGGGAGGCTCGGGGAAGTAGCGCGAATCAATCACCGTGGCCTCACGCGGAATGAAGCGGTCACCGGGGCGAATTTCCATGCGGGTGCCATTGACCCGCAAGGTACCGAGTTCCCCATCCACATCCACGAGGGTGGCATTACCCACCAGAATGGCCTCCTTGCCGATGACCCGGCGACTGCCGGGATTGCGGTAGTCGCGGCTGGGCCGCATGATTTCATAGCCGGTGATGCCGGGCTGCCAGGTCCCCTTGGCGAAGACCTCGTCGCCACGGGAGGCCAGCAAGTTGCGTGGGCGGCTTTCCAGCAACACCGGCGCGCGCTCCAGTTCGCCCAGGGCCACCACCCGGTTACTGCTGAGATAGGTGTCGATATCATCGAGGGCGATCACTGGAATGGGGCCGCTGCGGGGTTCGCGGCGAATTTCGGGGGAGCGCCTTACCACGGGCAGCGCGGTGTCGTCGATATTGTCACGTACCGCCGCCTGGGGCTGTGGCGATGGCGTCACCGCGCGGGTCTGGAATTGTGGCGTTTCCAGACGCAGCACCGGTTCTCCATCGATGATGCTGAGCAGGATCACGTCGCCGGGGTAAATCAGATTGGGGTCTTGAATCTGCGGGTTCCCCCCCCAGATCTGTGGCCACAGCCAGGGACTTTCCAGAAACTGGCCGGCAATGTCCCAGAGGGTGTCACCTCGTTGCACTTCGTAGCGGCTCGGCGCGCCCTCCCGCAGCACTGGCTCCGCGGCCTGTATCAGGCCAGCAAGACCAAAGCACAGGAGCACGGCGATTGCAGGCTTGTTGATGGCTTTCATGGTATCCCCCTGTAGTGCTGGCGATAGTGCTGGCGATAATTTCTCAACCCGGCACTGAATTGTCGCAGGCTGATGGCGCTGGCAAATATGAAACATTGTAGTGCCCCGCGTGCTGGCCATGATGCAAATTTAGTCTCATTTGCTGCATTTTTCCTCTTTATTTTGGCGTATCATTGGCATTCGCGGAAAACAAGCCCATATCTTTTACCAAGACTTGCCAGTAACTGATGGCTGGCAACAGCCGTTGATTTCGTAATATCGACACACGACCATGAGCATTCTCGACATTCTTGAGTATCCCGACCCCCGCCTGCGCAAGATCGCCAAGCCGGTGACCCGGTTCGACGACGAGTTGCGCACCCAGGTGGCTGACATGTTCGAGACCATGTACGCCGCCCCCGGTATCGGCCTGGCCGCCACCCAGGTTGACATCCACCTGCGCTTCCTGGTGCTGGATGTGTCGGAAGACAAGAACCAGCCCATGGTATTCGTCAATCCGGAAATCACCATCCTCGATCCAGAACCCCTGGGCTATGAGGAGGGCTGCCTGTCAGTGCCAGGTTACTATGACCTGGTGGAACGTCCCCGCAAGATCCATGTCCGTGCTCATGATCAGCACGGCGAGACCTTCGAGATGGAGGCAGAGGGCTTGCTGGCGGTCTGCCTGCAACATGAGCTGGATCACCTGGACGGCAAGCTGTTCGTGGACTACCTGTCGGCCCTGAAACGTCAGCGCATCAAGTCCAAGCTGCAGAAAGAACAGAAGCAACGGGCCTGATGACCGATACCCCGGCCTCACCCCCCAGACTTTCCAAGGCCGCCCGCCAGCTGCGTCTGGCCTTTGCCGGCACACCTGACTTTGCCGCCCATCACCTGCACTGCCTGCTTGCCGCCGACGCCCAAGTGGTAGCGGTATATTCGCAGCCGGATCGCCCCAGTGGCCGTGGCAAGAAATTATTGCCGACCCCAGTAAAGGCCATCGCCCTCCAGCATGGCATTCCCGTGCACCAGCCCACCAGCCTCAAGGACCATGACGAGCAGCAACACTTGCGCGAGTTGGCGCTGGATGTGCTGGTGGTGGTGGCCTATGGCCTGTTGTTGCCCAAGGCGGTACTGGACATACCGCGCCATGGCTGCATCAATGTCCATGCCTCGCTGTTGCCGCGCTGGCGCGGAGCCGCGCCGGTGGAACGGGCGATTCTGGCGGGCGACCGCGAAACCGGGGTCACCATCATGCAAATGAATCAAGGTCTCGATACCGGTGACACGCTGCTGACCCTGCCCACCCCCATTGGCGACCGGGACAATGCCGCCGTGCTCGGTGAACGCCTGTCCCGATTGGGCTGCCAAGGCCAGCTTGCCACCCTGGAAGCCATCGCCACCGGCACAGCCCGTGCCACTCCCCAGGATGAGGCCCTGGCCTGCTATGCCGCCAAACTCAGCAAGCAGGAAGCCCTCATCGACTGGCGCCTGGATGCCGCCGCCATCCAACGCCAGGTCAACGCTTTCTTTCCGCGTTCCCCTGCTTTCAGCTTTCTCAATGGCGAGCGCGTGCGCATCATCGAATCCACTCCCCTGGCCGAGAGCACTACCGCCAGACCCGGTACCATCCTGGCCGCCGGCAAGGCAGGCCTGGTGGTATCCTGCGGTCAGGGCCGTCTGCTGGTGAGCCGCATGCAACTGCCCGGCAAGACCGTCATGACGGTACAGGACATCCTCAACGCCCATGCTGCTCAGTTCAGCCCCGGCCTCTGCTTCTCTGATCAGGAACACTCTGATGAAGCCGGTCAGTGAACGCTTACTGGCCGCGCAGATACTGACCAGCTTGCTGAATCAGGAAGGTTCCCTGACCAGCCTGCTGCAGACCTGTCGCCAGCGTCATCCGGCTGCGGCCATGCCATTGGTGCAGGAGTTGTGTTTCGGTGTGTGCCGTTGGTTTCACACCCTGGACTACCTGCTGGCCAGACAACTGCGCAAGCCACTCAAAAACAAGGAACAACTGGTACGCTGCCTGTTGCTGGTGGGGCTGTACCAGATGTTCTACCTGCGGGTTCCGGACCATGCCGCCGTCAATGAAAGCGTGGCAGCGGCGCCACCCTGGGCCAAGGCGCTGGTGAATGCGGTGTTGCGCAATGCGCGGCGCCAATACGACGAGGCCCAGGCCAGCATCCAGGCCGACGAGAGCAGACTGCATGCTCATCCCCCCTGGCTCCTGTCCCACCTCAAGCGCGACTGGCCGAACCACTACCTGGACATTCTCGCCGGCAACAACGCCCGCGCCGGCATGAGCCTGCGCGTCAATCTGGCACGCATCACTCGCCAGGACTATCTTGCCCGGCTGAGCCAGGCTGGCATCGCCGCCCACCCAGGTCAATTGACGGTAAGCGCCGTGATCCTGGCCGAGCCGCTGGCGGTGGAGCAAATCCCCGGCTTCAGCGAAGGGCTCGTCAGTGTTCAGGACGAGGCTTCGCAACTGGCGGCAGCCTTGCTGATGGCGGCGCCTGGACAGCGGGTACTGGATGCCTGCGCCGCCCCTGGCGGCAAGACTTGTGCCTTGCTGGAACAGGAACCTGGGCTTGAGCTGCTGGCTCTCGACAATGACCCCAAGCGTCTGGCGCGGATTCAGGAAAACCTGGACAGGATTTTCCCCCAGTCGCTGCCGGATTCGCAGGGACAGTCCTGCGACCCCATGGGTGCTTCCCCGGCGCGACTGCTGGAAGCCGACGCCTCCAAGCCCGACACCTGGTGGGACGGGCAGCACTTCGACCGCATTCTGCTGGATGCCCCTTGTTCCGGCACTGGCGTCATCCGCCGCCATCCCGATATCAAGGTGTTGCGGCAAGCGGGCGATATTGCCGACTTGCAGGCCCGCCAGGCCGCCATGCTGCAAGCCCTCTGGCCCACACTGAAACCAGGTGGCAGGCTGCTGTATTCCACCTGTTCCGTGCTGAAAGATGAAAACTGCCGGCAGATCGCCGCTTTTCTGGCCGCGACACCCGATGCCCGCGAGGTCCCGCTTGACCGCGGGGACAGGCTCACGCCTTGGGGTGTCGATTGTTCGCCTGGGCGTCAGCTGCTGCCCGGCCCCGCTACTTCACACGACGGTTTTTTCTATGCTTTGCTGGAAAAATATTGAACAATGGCCGTGACTTGCCGGGGAGCTGAAAGCTTGTAATGAAAATCATCATTCTCGGCGCCAATCAGGTTGGCGCCACGCTGGCCGAGAATCTGGCCAAGGAAGCCAATGACATCACCATGGTGGACCCGAACCCGGACCGGCTGCGGGAATTGAAGGACCGCCTCGACATCGGCACCACCACTGGCCAACCCTCGTATCCGGATGTGCTGAAGAACGCCGGCGCCGAGGATGCCGACATGCTGATCGCGGTCACCGACAGTGACGAGATCAACCTGGTGGCCTGCCAGGTGGCCTACTCCCTGTTCCGCACTCCGAAAAAAATCTGCCGGCTGCGGGCCAATTCCTATGTCACCGCCAGCAAGATGTTCGGCCAGGATGGTATTCCCATCGACGTGGTCATCAGCCCCGAGCAGATCGTCTCCCACTACATCAAGAGTCTCATCGACCTGCCCGGTGCCTTGCAGGTATTGGACTTCGCCGACGGCCTGGTGCAACTGGTAGCGGTGCGCGCCTTCTACGGCGGTCCCCTGGTGAACCAGGAAATCCGCTTCCTGCGTCAGCACATGCCGTCCGTGGATACCCGGGTGGCGGCGATCTTTCGCCGTAACCGCCCCATCATGCCCCAGGGCAACACCGTGATCGAGGCTGATGACGAGGTCTTCTTCATTGCCGCGCGCCAGGACATCCGCGCGGTGATGAGTGAATTGCGGCGGCTGGACAAGCCCTTCAAGCGTGTCATGGTCGCTGGCGGCGGCAACATCGGCGAGCGGCTGGCGGAAACCCTGGAACGCAAGTACCAGGTGAAATTGATCGACATGAACATGGAACGTTGCCGCTATCTCTCGGAAAAGCTTGTCACCACCACCGTGCTGCATGGGGATGCCTCCAACCAGGAGTTACTGCTGGAAGAAAACATCGAAGACACCGATGTTTTCCTGGCCCTCACCAATAACGATGAGGCCAATATCATGTCCTCCATGCTGGCCAAGCGCCTGGGCGCGGCCCGGGTCATGACCCTGATATCCAACCCTGCTTATGTTGATCTGGTGCAGGGTGGAGAGATCGACATCGCCATCTCTCCACAACAGGCCACTATCGGCAGTTTGCTCACCCATGTCCGCAGGGGAGATGTGGTCAATGTGCACTCACTTCGGCGCGGGGCCGCGGAGGCCATGGAAGCCATAGCTCATGGCGACAAGTCCACCTCCAAGGTGGTGGGTCGCGCGATCCAGGATGTGGAGTTGCCCACTGGCACCACCATCGGCGCCATCGTGCGCGATGGCCAGGTGCTGATCGCCCATGACAACACGGTGATCGAAACCGACGACCACGTCATTCTGTTCCTGGTGGACAAGTCCCGCATTCCCGAAGTGGAGCGCTTGTTCCAGGTTGGCTTTACCTTCTTCTAGGGCATTATGCACGGACAGGTCATCATCAAGATTCTCGGCATGCTGCTGATGCTCTTCAGCCTCAGCCATCTGCCACCCCTTGGCGTCAGTTTCTTTTACCAGGATGGCACCGCCACCGCCTTTCTTACTTCTTTTGCCATTACCTTTTGCACTGGGCTGTTGCTGTGGTTTCCGGTCAACAGCCTGCAGCGGGAGTTGCGGATTCGCGACGGCTTCCTGGTGGTGACCTTGTTCTGGACAGTCCTGGGCAGCTTTGGCAGCATCCCCTTCCTGCTGGGGGACGGCCTCGACCTGAGTTTGAGTGATGCCGTGTTCGAGTCCATCTCCGGTCTTACCACCACGGGTTCCACGGTCTTGTCAGGCCTTGATCAACTGCCACGTTCCATCCTTTATTACCGCCAGCAGCTACAGTGGCTGGGGGGCATGGGCATCATCGCCATCGCCGTGGCCATCCTGCCCATGCTTGGCATCGGTGGCATGCAGCTGTACCGGGCGGAAAGCCCGAGCACTGTGAAGGATAAAAAGCTGCTGCCGCGCATCGCGGAAACCGCCAAGGCCTTGCTCACCATCTACCTCTGCCTCACCATTGCCTGTGGCCTAGCCTACTACCTGGCCGGCATGAGCCTGTTCGACGCCATCGGCCACAGCTTTGCCACCGTGGCCATCGGCGGCTTTTCCACCCATGATGCCAGCATGGGGTATTTCGACAGTGCCCTGATCGAGATGATTTGCGTGGTCTTCATGCTGATTTCAGGGGCCAATTTCACCCTCCACTTCTTTGCCTGGCGCAACAAAAGCCTGCGCCATTACCTGCAGGACCCGGAGTTCAAGTTCTATGCCTCCTCATTGCTGGTGATTTCCTGCATTGCCGTGTCATTTCTGTTTTTCTCCGGCATTTACGCCGCCGATGACGCCCTGGTGAAAGGCGTGTTCCAGGTGGTTTCCATCAGCACCACCACGGGCTTTGCCTCCGCCGACTTCAGTTCCTGGCCACGCTTTCTGCCCTTCCTTCTGTTCTACATGGCCATCATCGGCGGTTGCGCCGGTTCCACCGCCGGCGGACTGAAGGTGATTCGGATTGTCCTGATCATCAAGCAGGGCTTTCGGGAGATCGAGCGTCTGATTCATCCCAATGGGGTGATCCCGGTAAAACTGGGCAAGGAGCGGGTGCCGGATCGCATCATCGAATCGGCCTGGGGCTTTTTCTCGGTGTATGTGATGGCCTACATGGCCATGCTGCTGGCCCTGCTGGCTACCGGCCTCGACATCACCACGGCGTTTACCGCGGTGGGTGCCAGCATCAACAACCTGGGGCCGGGTCTGGGGGAGGTATCGGCCACCTTCGGGGGCTTGCCGGACATGGCCAAGTGGATTTTGTGCGTGGGGATGCTGTTGGGACGGCTGGAAGTGTTTACCCTGCTGGTGCTGCTTTCACCCCACTTCTGGCGCAAGTAGCCCTTTTCACTACAAACACTGGTGGCCAGAGGGCAGCCCCCCCTGTAGGAGCGAGCCCTGCTCGCGACCGGTTCGCTTGTTGACGCTAAGCGTTCGCCTTTTAAAAAGTACCATCAGTGAGCCCTGGAGAGCCGGTCGCCTGCAGGGCAGGCTCCTACAGGTAGAGGTTGGGCTTGCCGTCGGGTTGGCGCTTGAAGCGTTTGTATTCCCAGTGGTACTGGGCCGGCATCAGGCGGATGGCATTTTCGATGCCACGGTTGAGGGCGCTGACGGAGGTCAGCAGGTCTTCTGAGTAGATGTCTTCCGGAAAATCCAGGATGTGCACCTCAAAGCCAGCGCGGGGTTGGTCCACGCGCTTGGCCACGGTGAGCACGATGCGGGCGCCGGTCTTGGCCAGAAGCCGTGAAACCAGGGTCATGGTGAGGGCATCGACGCCAAAGAAAGGCGCGAAGATGCCACCGGAGGCAGGGGGAACCTGGTCCGGCAGGATACCCACCACTTCACCCCGGCGCAGGTAGGACAGGAGTACCGCCACACCCTTGGTATCCGTGTTCACCATCTTGGCGCCGCTGCGACTGCGGGCCTTGAACAACAGCCGGTCCAGCAGGGGATCACTGGGGGCCTGGTAAAGCTGGCTGCTGGGGCCGCAACCACAGGTATTGAGGTAGAGCCCCATCAATTCCCAGTTGCCCAGATGGGGAGAAATGACGATCACCCCCTTGCCCTGGGCATGGGCCTGGCGCAGCTTGTCCATGCCGTGGACCTGGTGAATGCGGCCGATGATGCGATCGGCGGGCCACAGCCAGACCGCCGGCATTTCAATGATGGCGCGGAAGGTTTCGCGCACGCTGTCCCTGGCCAGGGCCTCACGCCGGGCTGGCTCCAACTCGGGGAAACAAAGATCGATGTTGCGGCGGGTTACCGCCACCATCTTCCGGCCCAGCCGCCAGCCGAGGGCGCCCAGCAGGTTGCCGAGACCGCGCAACACGGGCAAGGGCAGCCATGCCAACAAGTGCATCAAGCCGACGATGAGGCGGGATCTGAGGCGAGCGATGAGTTTTCTCCCGTGATTGCTGATATGCAGGATCATGCCTGGCACTGATTCGTGCTCCCTCAATATCATCTTGGGGGAGTACTCGCTATCAGCGGCGCTTTTTAGCATAATTACCGCCTTTTATGACAGCCCCCATGGTACCCCGGTCGCGGGTAAAACGGAGCACCAGTTGAACAACACCTCACCGATCGACGTCTCGACCTTCCAGGGCCTGATCCTGGCCCTGCAGCAATTCTGGGCCGAACACGGCTGCGTCATAGTCCAGCCCATCGACCTGGAGGTGGGCGCCGGCACCTTCCATTCCGCCACTTTCCTGCGCGCCATTGGTCCGGAGAGCTGGAATACCGCCTACGTGCAGCCTTGCCGCCGCCCCACTGACAGCCGCTACGGCGAGAATCCGATGCGCCTGCAACACTACTATCAGTTCCAGGTGATTCTGAAGCCTTCTCCCATGAACATTCAGGATCTTTACTTGAAATCCTTGAAATTTCTGGGAATCGACACCGATATTCATGATATCCGCTTTGTCGAGGACAACTGGGAATCGCCCACCCTTGGCGCCTGGGGCCTGGGCTGGGAAGTCTGGCTCAATGGCATGGAGGTGACCCAATTCACCTACTTCCAGCAAGTGGGTGGCCTGGAATGCTATCCAGTAAGTGGCGAAATCACCTACGGCATCGAGCGCATCGCCATGTACCTGCAGGGCAAGGACAGCATCTTCGACATCGTCTGGGCCCACACTCCCAATGGCACCGTCACCTATGGCGATGTGTTCCACCAGAACGAGGTGGAGATGTCCGCCTACAACTTCGAGCATGCCGATGTCGAGACCCTGTTCCGTCACTTCGATGAGTACGAGCGTCAAAGTCAGGCTCTGATCGAGCAACAACTGGTGCTGCCGGCCTATGAAATGGTGATGAAGGCCTCCCATGCCTTCAACCTGCTGGATGCCCGCTCCGCCATTTCGGTCACCGAGCGTCAGCGCTACATTCTCAGGGTCCGCACCCTGTCACGCCTGGTTGCCCAGGCCTATTACGACTCACGGGCACGGCTGGGCTTTCCCCTGGCGCCAGAGGCCCTGCGCAAGGAATGTCTGGAGAAAGCCGCCAATGTCTGAACGGGATTTACTGATCGAAATCGGCACCGAGGAATTGCCGCCCAAGGCACTGCTGCCTCTCTCCACTGCCTTCGCCACCACCTTTGAGCGCCTGCTGGCCGAGGCCGGCCTGTCTCATGCTGGCGTCGAGCCCTATGCCACTCCCCGGCGCCTGGCGCTATTGGTGAGATCACTGCACGAACGTCAGGCCGACAGCGTGGTGGAGAAATTCGGCCCTGCGCTGCAAGCCGCCTTCGATGCCGAAGGCAAGCCCACCAAGGCCGCCGAAGGTTTTGCCAGGGGTTGCGGAGTTGCGGTATCGGACTTGCAACAGGCCGACGACGGCAAGGTGCGCAAGCTGGTATTTCGCGCCACCCGCCCAGGTCAGGACAGCGCCAGCCTGATTCCCCCCATGGTGAAACAGGCACTGGCGGAGTTGCCGATTCCCAAGCGCATGCGCTGGGGCAGCAGCCGCGAGGAGTTTGTGCGCCCCGTGCACTGGGCGGTACTTCTGTTTGGTGACCAGGTGATCGAAGCGGAAATTCTGGGTGTCGCCACGGGCAGAACCACCTATGGCCACCGCTTCCACCATCCAGAGCCTATGGAGCTTGCTTCTCCCCAGCAATATGTCGACATTTTGCGCGACAAAGGCAGCGTGATTGCGTCTTTTAGCCAAAGAAAGGCCA
>JBJHAY010000011.1:14721-22055 GCA_050485205.1 Gammaproteobacteria bacterium | reverse complement strand
GTTCCATCCTGGGTACCTTGAATCACATCGTCGTCGGTGACACCATCTGGCTCAAGCGCTTTGCCACCCACCCGTCTTGCCAGGCCTTGTCGCACAAGCTTGCTGATCTGCCGATGCCCACCAGCCTGGATCAGATGATCTTTGACGATTTGGGCGGACTGACTCAGCGCCGGACCTGGCTGGATCAGGTCATTGTCGACTGGATAGCCGATTTATCAGATGCTGACCTGGATGTGGTATTGAGCTATCACAACACCAAGGGAATTGCTTCATCCAAGCGATTGTCGAGCCTGATCCTTCACTTCTTCAATCATCAAACCCACCATCGCGGCCAGACTTCCACCTTGTTATCACAGGCCGGTGAGGATATTGGAGTCACTGATCTGTTGGTTCAGATTCCGAACGAGAACTCGACCTGACCCCACAATAACGTTAGCATTGGCCCATGGTGCCGGGTCTCATATGACCAGCAGCCGCACCCAATAAAATCAATAACAGGCAAGGACGCGCTGATCTCTCGACCAACAGACTGTCGTGACCGGGATCAGCACTGCCATCGAGGCCACCAGCCATGGGGAAAAATCTGCTTGCGGGCTTGTCAGCCACTGGCCAATCCACCGGCATTGCCGGGCTTGTCCTTGGCAGCCTGCTGCTGACACCGCCAGTCACTGCCCAGAACTCTCCTGTTGCTGAAGATTTGCGGCAAAGCTCCCAGTGGCAGGTGCTGGATCAATACTGTATTGGCTGTCACAACCTGGATGATTTTTCCGGTGGGCTTGCCCTCGACCTGATGAATGAGGCCGATTTCCACAGTGATGCCATGGCCTGGGAAAAGGTGGTGCGCAAGCTGCGCACAGGCCTGATGCCGCCGGCGGGAGAAGCGCGACCGGACAGGACCACCTTGGATGGGGTGGCGGGCTGGCTGGAAACCCGGCTGGACGCGGTGGACACAGTCAACCCCGGCACCGAAACCATCTCGCGCCTGAACCGGGCCGAATATGCCAATGCCGTGCGGGACCTGCTGGCCTTTGATGCCAGCGCCATTGTCAGCACCCTGCCCGAGGATGCCATTGTCGAGGGTTTCGATAATATCGCCGAGATGCTCACCATTTCCCCCTCGCTGCTGGAAGGCTATCTGGCCGCGGCCATGGAAATCAGCCGCCAGGCGGTGGGTGACAGGAGCATCGGCGCAACCGATATTCATTACTACCGGGGTGGCAGCGGGGCACAGACTTTTCACATTGACGGTCAGCCACTGGGTACCAGGGGTGGCATGATCATCGAACATCATTTCCCGGTGGATGCCGAATACGTGCTGCGCATTGGCGCCAATCTGCAGCAAGCCGGCTGGCACAATGATGAGCATCGCATGTGGTGGTGCAATGGGCCGCAAGTCGAGGTGGCTTTCAACGGTGTGCGCGTGCCTGTGACAGACCACCGCAATTTCCGGGTGCAGGTGCCCGCGGGCAAGCATCAGATTGCCGTGTCCCTGCTGGATGAAAAGGCCTGTGCCGGGGTGGTGGAACTCTACCTGGGTGAAGCCCTGGCCTCGGTTGGCGGCGCCATTCAGGAGATCGAAATTCAGGGGCCCTTCAATGTCAGTGGTGTCCATGACACCCCCAGCCGCAACAAAATCTTCATCTGTCGACCGCTGCAGGCCTCGGAAGAAAGCGGCTGTGCCAGGGACATCCTCAGCAACCTTGCCAGCCTTGCCTACCGACGCCCGGTGTACCCCACTGACCCTGAAATCGATACCCTGATGATCCTCTATGATCTTGCCCGCGAAGTGGAGGCAGGAGATTTTGAACTTGGCATCCAATATGCCATTTCCCGGTTGCTGGTTGATCCGCAATTTCTCTATCGCTTCGAGGAAGAGCCGAACAACCTGCGGGATGGCGACATTTACCGCATCAGTGATCTTGAACTGGCCTCCCGCCTCTCCTTCTTCCTGTGGAGCAGCATTCCCGATGAAGAACTGTTGAACCTGGCGCTGGACGGCAGACTGCGTGAGCCCACCACCCTGTCGGCCCAGGTAGAGCGCATGCTCGATGATCAGCGCGCCCAGGCCCTGGTGGATAATTTCGCCGGCCAGTGGCTCAAGCTGCGGGAACTTGACGAGGCCCTGCCCCAGGATCCCGCCTTCGATGATGAACTGAAACGAGCTTTCCGCCTGGAGAGCGAATTGCTGTTCACCAGCATCCTGCGGGAACAGCGCTCTGTGCTCACCCTGCTGGATGCCGATTACACCTATGTCAACGAGCGGCTGGCGCAGCACTACGGCATGCCCGCGGTGCGAGGCAGCTACATGCGCCAGGTGTCATTGCCCGCCGACAGCCCGCGCCGGGGACTGCTGGGCCAGGGCAGCATTCTCACCGCCACGTCCAATCCCAATGGCACCTCTCCGGTCAATCGGGGCGTGTGGGTGGTGGAAAACCTGCTGGGCGCGCCCGTGCCACTGCCGCCGCCAGGGGTGGAAACCGATCTTTCCGCTGTCGCTACCAATCAGGATCTGCCCAGCACCCTGCGGGCACGTCTGGAGCAGCACCGCGACAACCCCACCTGCAGCGGCTGCCATGGCATGATGGACCCGGTGGGGCTGGCGCTTGAGAACTTCGACCTTACCGGACGCTGGCGCGACAACGAAAACGGCCTGCCCCTGGACACTGCCTCGGTGATGGTGGATGGCACTGTCATCGATGGCCCTGGGGATTTGCGTCGTGCCCTGCTGGCCAGGCAGGACTCCTTCCTCACTGCCTTTACCGAAAGCCTGCTGTCCTATGCCCTTGGGCGTCATGTGGAATATTTCGATGGCCCCAGCGTGCGCAAAATTCTGCGCCAGGCCGCCAATGAAAACTACACTTTCCAATCCTTGGTGCATGGCATCACGACCAGCGAGCCGTTCCAGAAAAAAATGGTCAAGGCCAGCAGTAGCCAGATCACGCTGACAGACAGCGGGCAGTAAGGTCTTCACCCAGATGATGAGGGACTGACAGATGCACTACCTGACCAGAAAACATCTCTCACGCCGCATGCTGCTCCGGGGCACCGGCGCCGCCCTTGCCCTGCCCCTGCTGGAATCCATGATCCCGGTGGGCGCTGCCGCCGCCGCTGCTGTCCCCAAGCCCCGTCTTGCCTGCATTTACATTGCCCATGGGGCAGTCATGCAGCAGTGGACACCCCGGCAGGAAGGCCGTGATTTTGAATTTTCACCCACCCTGCGCTCCCTGGCGCCCTTCCGCGAACATCTGAACATCATCAGCGACCTCAATCTGCCCGCCGCCAATGTGGGCGACAATTCCGCCGGCGCCAACCACAATCGTTCTTCCCAGTGCTGGCTCACCTGCACACCGCCGGGCACCGGACCAACCCCCACCTCGCTGGATCAGATTGTGGCCCAGCACATCGGCCAGGATACCCTCTTGCCTTCACTGGAATTGTCACTGGAAGATCGAACTTCCATTTCCTACCTTACCCCCCACACTCCCCTGCCCATGGAGAACAATCCGCGCATCGTATTTGAACGCATGTTCGGCACCGCCAGCACGCCCGAGGAACGGATGGCGCGCCAGCGTCAGTCCGCCAGTCTGCTGGATACCCTGACAGCGGAAGTGGCAGGCCTCAACCGCAAACTCCCGGCCAGCGACAAGCAACGCATGGAGCGCTACCTGGAAGATGTGCGGGAAATAGAAAGACGCCTGGCGCTGGCGGGCTCCGCCCTGCCAGAGGGGGTGGAAGTCAGCACCAAGCCCGTGGGCGTGCCCGATGACTTCGAGGACCACGGCAGAATGATGTATGACCTGATGGCCCTGGCCTGGCAGGCGGAGATCACCAGGGTCTCCTCACTGCTGGTGGCCAGGGAACTGGGGAACCGCCTGTTTCCCAAGAGTGGCATTGCCGAACCCTTCCATGCCTGCTCCCACCACTCGGAGAACCCGGAGAAAATCGCCCTGTTTGCCCGCATGAATGAATACCATGTCCGCTCCAACCTCGCCTACTTCCTGGACAAGCTGCGCAACACCCCGGATGGAGACGGCAACCTGCTGGATCACTCCCTGGTGCTCTATGGCAGCGGCATGAGCAATTCCAACTCCCATGACCATGATCCCCTGCCCATCGTGCTGGCGGGTAAGGCCTCCGGCAGACTGGAGGGCGGGCGCCATATCCGGGCCGGCCGCAATACTCCCCTGTCCAACCTGATGGCGAGCGTGCTGGACAAGCTGGATGTGCCGGTGGAGGATTTTGCCGACAGCACCGCGCCACTGAACCTGTGATCATGGCGCCAACCAAGGAGATCGTTCGATGCTGATTTGTCAGCCCTCCCCACGGCAGCTGCCGAGGACTTGTTTCCTCTTGTTGCTGCTGTTGCCCGCCCTGCTGCGACCTGTGAGCCTGGCCGCGGCCGAGGCCATGGACATTCCCCGTATTGCCGCGCCCAGCGAGATCAGTGTCTCGCCGCTGGCACAGGCCGCCATGCAGCGGGACATGGCCCTGGTGCAATCCCTGCTGATCGGCGATGAAACCCCGGATGTCAATGCCACCGGTCCTTTCGGCACCCCCGCCCTGCATTGGGTGGTGCGCTATGGTGATCCTGATACCGCGGCATGGCTGCTCGCCGCCGGCGCGGACGTGAACCTGGCCAATGAGTACGGCGCCCGCCCTTTGCAGATCGCCATTGAAAACGGCCATATCGACCTGGTGCGCTGGCTGCTGGAAGCTGGTGCCGATCCCGAAGGTCGCAACCAGGCGGGAGAGCCACATCTGTTTCTTGCCGCCAGCATGGGTGACATCGCCAGCATCGATCTGTTGCTGGCCTTTGGTGCCGATGTGGATACGCCTGACACCCAATACGATCAGACAGCACTGATGGTGGCAGTACGGGAGGGGCAGCCCACGGCCACCTCAAGGCTGCTGGCTGCCGGCGCCAACATCAACAAGCAGGGGCGTCTGACGGAAACCATGCCCGGCCTCGACCAGCTCAGGGTGATGCCCGCGGAAATTCCCGGCACTCTCACCGGCGGCGTCGGTATCACCAGGGGCGGCTTCCCTGACAAAGGCGCGCGCCAACCCCTGGCTGGCGCCAAAACCCCCTTGCTCTATGCCACCCGCCTCGGCGATCTGGCTCTCACCCGAACCCTGGTGGAAGCCGGCGCCGACCTGGAACAGGCTGATGCCAATGGCATCACGCCCCTGATCAATGCCATCATCAACACCAGCATCGAAACCATCAGGCCCGGCCAGGCCGAGCATCTGCAAGTGGCCCGCTACCTGATCGAGGCCGGTGCCAGGGTGGATGTGGAGGACTGGTACGGCCAGACACCCCTGTGGACCGCCATCGATGTCCGCAACCTGATCTATCGCAACGTTGCCGCCACCGAGAATCATGTGGACCGGCAACTGGCCCTGGCCCTGATCCAGGACATTCTGGCCGCCGGCGCGGACCCCAATGCGCGGGTGCGGGAATATCCCCCCGCCCGCCACTTCATCCTCGGCATCGGCTCGGTGGAATGGGTGGACATGACCGGCCAGACCCCCTTCCTGCGGGCAGCCCAGTCTGGTGATGTGACAGTGATGACACTGCTGCTGGAATACGGCGCCGACCCCAATATCAGCACCTACGGCGGCAGCACCCCGCTGATGGTGGCAGCCGGCATCAACTGGGCGCAAGGCCAAACCTATGACGAAGGCCCAGAGGCACTGCTGGAAGCCGTCCGCCTCACCCATCAGTTGGGCAATGACATCAACGCCGTCAACAGCATGGGCCTGCAGGCCATTCATGGCGCCGCCAATCGGGGCTCCAATGACATCATTGAGTATCTGGCGGCCCACGGCGCCGAGTTGGACCGCCCCGATAACGAGGGCCGGACTCCCGTGCGCTGGGCGGAAGGGGAATACCTGCCATCAAGGCCCTTGGTGTACAGGACGGAAACCGTGGAATTGCTGCAGAGATTGCAGGCAGAAGGGACAGCTGGGCGCTGATCATGGGATCTAGGGGATGTTGCACCCTACCTTACCACCTCAATCTCAACATCAATCAGCCCGGATTGGATGCTCCCGATGCTGCTGAATGCAGAGCGAGTCAAATCAATGACACGCCCTTGTATGAAAGGCCCTCGGTCATTGATCTTGACGATGACACTTTTGCCACTGGCAAGATTGGTAACCTTTACTCGGGTACCGAATGGCAAGGTTCTGTGGGCAGCCGTCTTTGACAACTGATTGAAACGTTCGCCACTGGCAGTCTGACGAAACTGATATTTCATGGCGTAGAAGGATGCCTTGCCCCTTTCTTTGTGCCCCACCAGGTCCGAAGGTGTCTGGGTGGGGACACTGGCGCAGCCAGTGAGCAACATCAACAACAATACCACGACGTGATTTTTCACACGTGACTCTCTAACTCTTTGCATGAATCCCCCCAGTGGCCACAAGTCGCTTGTGATGTCATATCAGTCTGCGCATGGACAATGCCCGAGCCTGAATCATACGTTTCAGCAGCGATATTATTCCAGGGAATATGCATTAACAGCCTGTTGAAAAACAGTTTTCAACAAGCTGTGTACGGCATCATCTGCCTTGCAGGCGCAGGGACAAGGAACTCCGATAGGCGGATATGGAGGGCACCAGCGCCAATACCGCCGCTGCCGCCATGACGATCAGCATGAAGCCTCCGATTCGCTGATTCACCGGCACGACGCTGATGACCAGGCCATAGGTCTGGCTCAACCATTCCTGGCTCAGCACCAGACCGGCGGTCACCATCATCACTCCCAGGGCGATGCCCAGGGCCGTGATCAGCAGCGCTTCGATTTCCACCAGGAACAGGATGGAAGAGGCATGGGCGCCGACCGCGCGAAACAGGGCAATTTCCCGCTGTCTTTCGCGCATGGACGACAGCAGCATGGTCGAGAGCCCCAGCAACGACGCCAACAGCACCAGCACCGAAATCAGGGCCAGGATGTTTTCCACCATGCTCATCATCTGCCACATTTCTGCCAGTGCCACGCCCGGCAGGATGGCGGATAGGGGTTCTCCCCGATATTCATTGATGGCCCTCTGCATGTTGAACACTGCCATCCGGGTCTCCAGCCCCATCATGAAGGCAGTGATCTCCCTGGGCTGCAGCTGCCGCAGTCGCTGGTCATCCTGACTGACGCCACGCCCCGGCACTCTGACACCGTTCTGCCAACCGATATGAATCGCTTCCATGCCCTGCAGGCTGATATGGACCGTTTGGTCCACTGGCGTTCCGGTGGGGGCAAGAATACCCGCGATGGTAAACGGCATGTCATCATGATTACTGAAACTGACAGTGCCCAGGCCATGGGCCAGGGTGATTT
>JBJHAY010000011.1:0-14711 GCA_050485205.1 Gammaproteobacteria bacterium | reverse complement strand
CCTGATAGCCCAGTTTGATTGCCACTTCATAACCCAGCACGGCCTCGAACAAGTCGTCAAATGCCCTGCCCTGACTGAAACTCAGGGGGCTGCGGGCGCCATAGCGGAAATGCTCGAAATAGTCGCCAGTGGTGCCCATGACGCGATAGCCCCGGTGGGAATCCCCCAATGACATGGGAATGCGCCAGGCCACGCCGCTGGCGCCGGTGATCTCCTCGTAGCTTTGCCAACTGATGTTGTTGGTGGCATTGCCGATGCGGAAAACCGAGTAGAGCAGCAGATTGATCTGGCTGGTGCGGGCGCCGACGATGAGATCGACGCCAGAAACAGTGCGGGTAAAACTTTCCCGAGCCTCGGCGCGGATGTGCTCCACCGCCACCACGATGGCCACGCTCAGGGACACCGCCAACACGGTCAGCAACACACTTATCCTGCGGTTGGCAAGGCTGCTCCAGGCCAGCTTAAACAACATCGGCCAACTCCCCCCGCATCGCGTGGTTGATACTCTCCAGGCTCAGTACTCGATCAAAGTGACTGGACAGTGTCTGATCATGACTCACAAACAAGATGGTGGCGCCGTAACTTGCCGCCGCCTGGGTCAGTAATTGCATGAAATCATCCCGCACCGCGTTGTCGAGGGCGGAAGTCGGTTCATCCGCAATGATGATCTCCGGATCATTGATCATGGCGCGGGCCACCGCCACCCGTTGCTGCTGCCCCACGCTGAGGCTGTCGGCCCTGCGCGACAGCAGGTTTCTGGACATGCCAAGGGAGTCCAGCAGGAGCTGGCACTTTTCATGCAAGCCTTTTGCCTGGTTGCCACCGAAATGACTGGCAATGGCAATATTGGTTTCCACATCCAGGTAGGGAATGAGATTGAACTGCTGAAACACGAAGCCCACATGACGGGCGCGGAAGCGGTCCCTGGCCCTGCCTCCCATGGAGGCAAGGTTGGTTCCCAGCACTTCGATGCTGCCCTGCTGGGGCAGCAGGATGCCGCCAATGAGATTCAGCAAGGTGGATTTGCCGGAGCCGGAGGCCCCCAACAGAAACACCTTCTCGCCGGTTTCCACGGCCAGGGAAGGGATGTCAAGGGTGGGCTGCTCGGCGCCAGGCCAGGTAAACTTCAGATTGTCGATTTTTACCGCGCTCGGCATCAGGGTTTACTTCCTTGCTGAATGGAAGCAATAATATAACAGAGTCACACCACGTGAGCGAAGACGGAGAATCTCCAAGATGACTGTCAGAATTTTTCTATTCATGCTGGGCATGCTGGCCGCCAGCACAAAAGCCCAACAATTCAAAGAGTTGGACTGGCTGGATTTGCTGCCCGACGAAGAACGGGAGGCCTTGATGAATCCTCCTGCCATTGATCATCTGTTCGAGGACCTGGGCATACAGCAGGATTCACTGCTCCGCAATGATGCGGCCGCACAATCCCTGGGCGATGAGAAGTTTCAATCCGCGCTGATTTCCACCAACGTCAGGTCCGAGTTGGACCAGCAGGATGTGCGCCTGCCCGGCTTCATCGTGCCGCTGGAATACAACGACGAGCAAAAGGTGACCGAGTTCTTCCTGGTGCCTTACTTCGGTGCCTGTATCCATGTGCCGCCGCCGCCCCCCAACCAGATCATCTATGTGTCCTATCCGGCCGGCTTTGAATTGGAGTCCATCTGGGATCCCTTCTTCATCGACGGCAAGCTGAGCACTGAGTTGACCAGCAATGAGGTGGCCATCTCGGCCTACAGCATCGAGGCCGCCGCCATCGTCCCTTATCAGTGAGCTGAGTCTGCTACTGGCAGTCCTTGCAAAAACCCCTGACTTCAATGGTTTCATCGCTGACCTTGAAGCCGATCTTCTTGGCATTGGTGTCGATGCGCGAGGTCAATACTTCGTCGTCCAGTTCAGCCACGCTGCCGCAGTCATCGCAGATCATGAACTGCCCCTGGTGTTGCCGATGGGGCTCACCACAGCCAACGTAGGCATTGAGTGATTGGATTTTATGCACCAGGCCAGCCTCCTGCAGAAAGTCCAGGGCCCGGTATACGGTGGGAGGCGCGGGGCGGTCATGCACTTCCGCCAACTGTGCCAGCAGATCGTAGGCCTTGACCGGCTTGTGATTGCTCCAGACCAGTTCCAGCACCGTGCGTCTCAGGGGCGTGAAACGTTCCCCCCTGGCGGCACAGACCTGCTCCGCCTGGGCGATGGCATCCTGTATGCAGAGCGCGTGGTCATGCTTCGCTGTCGTGAAGTCCTGCAGGATGATTTTCTTGACCATTTCCACATTGCCTTGCCGTTGTGCCAGATGTGACAAAGAGTACCAGATTAGTGCATGGGAGCGGTAGCAGGGCACCAGTCCAGCATTGTCCTTTCGGTCATTGAACACAGTCATTGCACGACTCAGAACGACAGCGCCCGATTCGACGACGACAGGCTGGCGCCTCCCTGACGATCCGGCGTCAACCACTGAACGTTGACACCTTCCAGTCCAGGGAATGAGTCAAATGCCGTCAGGTTCACTCCTTCGGGATGACGTCCTCCTTCACAGGCCAACTGGTAGCTGACGCGAAACTCGGCATGTGAGGCAAGCTCATCGTGGTCATGATCGTGGTCATGATCGTGGTCATGATCGTGGTCGTGGTCCGCATCGAAACCCAGTGCTTCCACGCTCACAAAGGTCTGGGAACAGGTCAGTGATGTCCCGCGCAGATTCAGCAGTGACTCATGGCGTCCGAGGGCTTCCTTGACCCTTTCAAGGGCAGCCTGCTCGTCAGCATCACGGGGCGCGTGCTCGAATCCCAGCAGATTGATCGCGGGACTTTCGAACTCCACATGCACCATGCCCTGCTCCAGGGCAATATTGAGGCCAGCCAGACCATGCACGTGTGTGCCTGCCTGCCTGAAGGCAGTTTCATCCGCGGCATTGGCCAGGGTCGGCAGGCAGCCGAGCATGCCCACGAATATCAGCTTGAAGGATTGTCTCATCGCCAGCACTCCAGAATTTGAAATGTTATAACAAATACTACCATGGTCAGCGCTTGTCAACCGGCATCCGCATCATTCAGCCAGCATTCAGCATGCTCGCACTATATTGCGCTACAGACAGTGGCGGTGGTGGCTGATGAATGTCAGCAACGATTGCCATTGTCTGAGTACCAGAACACGGGGCCGGGGTGGTAGAGTATAAAATCATCAGACGGGAACCCGCCCAACGGGAACATCGCCTTTCCCCATGACCGGTTTAATCCACCCCGGTCCCGGCCCTGGTTCATGGTACGCGCTTCACCCTGTCACGGACGACTGCCTCATGGTTCTCTTTCGAAGCTGACGCGCAGGCAGGCACCTCCCAGCGTGCTTTTCTCGACTCTCAGTTCACCACCGTAGCTGCTGACAATTTCCACTGCAATCGCCAGGCCAATTCCCTGGCCACTCTTGAGGGTGTCGGCGCGGGCGCCACGTTCCAGGACCCAGGCGCGTTTTTCCTCGGGAATGCCATCACCATCATCACTGACTTCCAGCACCACCAGGCTGCCTTGATGAAACAGGCGCACCTCAATGGCGCTGTTGCAGTACTTGAAGGCGTTGTCCAGCAGGTTGCCACAAAGCTCCATCAAATCCTTCTCATCGCCATAAAAACGTGCCTTGCGCGAGAGGCTGGCGGTAACCTTGACGTGCTTGTCCAGATAGACTTTCTGCAAGGCGGAGAGAATTTTTTCCACCACCTCCGCCACTATCACCGGCTTCGACAAGATGCGGGCATGGTTGGATTTCACGGCCCGTTTCAGTTGATAGGAGACGATCTGGTTCATACGTTCCAGTTGCTCCGCGATATCATTGACACTGGCTGCTTCGACACCCTGGCCACGGGGTTTTTCCTGCAAAATTCCTGAGATTACCGCCAGCGGAGTTTTCAAGCTATGGGCCAGGTCTCCCAACGTGGTGCGATAGCGATCATGGCGCTCACGTTCATTCTTGATCAGGATATTCAGGTTATGTGCCACCGCTTGCAGCTCCGTCGGATAGCTCTCCGGCAACTCATCGCTCTCTCCCGACTCGATTTCGGCAACGTCATGGGCCAGTCGCTGCAATGGCAACAGCCCCCAGCGCAACAGGAAGTACTGCGCCAACGCCAACAGCAGGGCAAGGCCACCAAGCCATATCCATAGACTGGACTGAAACTCGCGAATCTCGGCTGCGGTCGGCTCCGCCGACTCCATCACGATGAAATTATATTCCTGGTCCTGGCTTGCCCAGTAGGTGCCATAGGTGGCATAGACCATGCGCCCCAGGGCCTCGGTTTCCAGGCTGCCAAAAAAAGTCTGTCCCGGCTCCAGGGGGCTACTGGCGAGGGGAGAAGTACTGAGGATGAAGTTGAGTGCCGAGGGGCTACGCCACATCTCCAGTCCTTGGCTGTCCAGAATGAATCCATATAGACCGGAGTCGATCTGGGAAAACCGCGCCTCTTCCAGTTCAGGCACGAAAAATTCTTCGCCATCGGGATCAGCCACGCCAATCAGCGCATAGACCTGAAGCTGCAGTCTCTGCTCAACCGAGGCGGCAACACTTTCCTTGAACGCACGATCCAGTACCCAGCCAGCAAGACCCAGAAACAGAATCAGCAGGATGCCGAAGGCAAGCAGCAGACGTTTGCGAAGTGAATAACCAGGTTCAGACTTTTTTGCTTGAGGAGACATTACTGGTAGGCAATGTGAAGCGGTAGCCCTGGCCGCGCAGGGTTTCGATGGGTTTGAGGCTTTCATCCGGGTCCAGCTTTTGCCTCAGGCGGCGCACGAACACTTCCAGTACATTGCTGTCGCGGTCATAGTCCTGTTCGTAGAGGTGTTCGGTGAGTTCGGTCTTGGACACCACCTGATCAGGGTGCAGCATGAGGTATTCAAGCACTTTGTATTCATAGGCCGTCAGTTCCACGTCCCGGCCACTGACCGTGAGTCGTCTTGAGGTGGTATCGAGACTGAGAGGACCGAAGTCCAGGGTGGGTTTGGCGAAGCCGGCGGCACGCCGCAACAGGGCATTGAGCCGGGCGCGGATTTCTTCGATGCGGAAGGGCTTGACCACATAGTCGTCGGCGCCGGCGTCGAGACCTTCCACCTTGTCGGTCCAGTTGTCGCGGGCGGTGAGAATCAGAATCGGGAAAACCTTGCCAGCCTGGCGCAGTTGCTTGATCAGGTCAATGCCGTTGATCCCCGGCAGGCCAAGGTCGATGATGGCGGCGTCATATTCATATTCAGTGGCCTGGAACAGGCCGTCACGGCCATCGAGGGCACTGTCCACCACGTAGCCGCTGTCCTTGAGCGCCTTGGCCAATTGGGCGCGCAACAAGTCCTCGTCCTCGACGATCAGCAAGCGCATCCGCACACCTGAATCACTGCCGGCTCACCTCTCCAGTCTGGGCATTCACGAACACATTGAAAACCGTCCCCTCGCTATCCATGCGGACACGCCAATGGCCATCCTCAAGGCGCATATTGAGTATCCGGCCCTCGTGCAATTCACTGGCCAGTTCAGAAGCCCTGCGGCGTGAAACATTGACCTGGGGGTCCAGCTCATCGGCGGCATCCTGGGGGGAATATTCCTCTTCCAGCGAGTCTACCACTTCCTCCTCTGCTGGCGGCACCCCTTCTTCATCGGCGCCCCATGCCAGGGCGGTGACTGCCAGGGCCAGCCAGACGGCAATGACTTGCAGAAAATGAAGAAGTGACACGTTGCCTCGCATGCGGGGTTCCAGGACAGAGTGGCAGAAGCTTAGTGCATTGAAAATGAACAGAGGCTTAAGCATGTGCCCAGTCGTCTTACCAATGATCACTGAGCGGAGGACTAGGATGCCAGGATTTACCTGTTCAAGCCAGCCCTGATATTGTCCAGCGTGCCGCCGCGAACACTGGGCCGGCCGCCACGAGCAGGGCTGGGGCCTCGGGAATTTTTCCGGATTTTGCCCACTCAGGGACAAACCAGCGGAGCGATTGTTGAATCAGGCTGAGAACAATGCCCATAATGGCGCCTTGATTCCAGAACAGCGGAGGCAGTACAGGGCAAGCCATGGAAGCACTGATCCTGTTTTTCAAATTCCTGATCGGACACGCCCTGGGGGACTTCGTCCTGCAGCCAGCTCCGATGAGCACGGGCAAGAACCGCAACAATCGCCTGCGCGAACAATATGGAGAAGGCTTTCCATCATGGCATTACTGGCTCAGTGCTCATGCCCTCACCCACGCGGGCCTGGTCTACGTTGCCAGTGGCAGCGCCCTGTTTGCCTTCATCGAAGCTGTCAGCCACTGGGCTATTGACTACTGCAAGTGTGAGCGGTGGATCAACCTGCACCAGGATCAGGCCATCCACCTTTTATTCAAGGTGGGCTATTGTGTGCTGTTCATGCTGCAAAGTGGCTGATTGGCCCGTTTGCTCCCCAATGCCACTACAATCTATTCCAGGCGCTGCCGCTTGCGGCTGACGATGTCGGCCTGCTCCTCCAATGGCATTTTCGCCAATTCGCCCAGAGCCGAGCGGCCGATGCCGGCGGCATTGGCTTCATCTGTGTCTATGTGCATCTCGGTCACATACGTGGATTTGACCCGAATCAGGGTATTGGCGAATGACACCGCCCTTTCCCCGCTGCCCAGGGTAATGTCCACATAGTCGCCATCCTTGAGGCCGAGGCCCTCGGCATCTTCGGGGTGCATATGAATATGCCGGGCGGCGATGATCAGGCCAGTGGTTTCGATTTCCCCGGCCGGGCCCCGCAGCTTCACCACTGGTGTATCGTGCAGATCACCGGAAGCCCTGACCGGCACATCCAACCCCAAGGTGAAGGTGTCGGTTCTGGAAACCTCGATCTGGGTGGCAGCACGGGTAGGGCCCAGCACCCTTACCCTGGGAAAACTACCACGGGGACCGATCAGTTCTACCGTCTCCCGGGCCGCCCAGCCCTCTGGTTGGGACAGGGTCTTTTCCAAGGTCAGGCTGTGTCCCTTGCCGAACAAGGCCTCCACGGCCTCCTGGGACAGGTGTACGTGGCGCGCGGAGACCGCCACCGGAATCCGTGCCTTGGTAACCCCGGGATGCTCCGCCGCCTTCAGTGTCTGCCAGGTTTCCTGCGCGATCATGAACTGTTCCGCGGTACGCAGCACCAACACCGCCACGCTGGAATCAAGCGCCTGAATCGGCACCACCGCATCACCTTCAGGGCCAAAACTGGCGGATTGAATGCCCTTGCCATCACCACTGTTGGTACTGGCGGCGGCTTGGCCAAGGTTGAGATTGCCACGTTCGTCCAAGCGCAGCCCCAGGAAGCCCAGCCCTTCACAGATGCGCCGCCGCAAAGTGGCGGAGTTTTCGCCGATGCCTCCGGTGAAGACCAGGGCGTCAAGTCCCCCCATGACAGCAGCGTAAGCACCAACATACTTTCGGACCCTGTAGCTGTAGACTTCGATGGCCAGTTGCGCGGACTGATCACCGGCCACGGCCATTTCCTCTATGGCACGCATGTCATGAGTGCCGGCCAGCGCCTTGAGCCCACTGTCGCGATTCAGGGCCTGCTCCACCTGCGTGGCATCCAGTCCCAGGGTGCGGGAGAGATAGGAGAACACCCCTGGGTCAACATCGCCGGCTCGGCTACCCATCACCAGCCCTTCCAGCGGTGTCATTCCCATGGAGGTATCCAAGGAAAGCCCCCTGGCGATGGCACAGAGACTGGCACCATTGCCCAAATGACAACTGATGATGCGCAGGGACTGCAAGGGACGGCCCAGGCTTTCGGCTGTACGCAGCGCCACATATTTGTGAGAGGTGCCATGAAAGCCATAGCGCCGCACACCCATTGCACGCCATTCCGAGGGCACTGCATAGGTATGGGCGTAATCGGGCATGGTCTGGTGAAAGGCGGTGTCGAACACTGCCACCTGTGGCACAGTCGGCCACAGGTGGCGGGCCATGCGGATCACCGCCAGATTCACCGGGTTGTGCAAAGGCGCGAGGGAAATGGCGGCCTCGATGGCGGCAATGACCTGCTCATCGATCAGGGCTGGGGCGGTGAATTTGTCACCGCCGTGCACCACCCGATGTCCCACCGCGTCCGGCATTGGACAGGAAAGACTTTCCAGCAGGGGTGGCAGCAGCGGCAACACCTCCTCGACACTGTTGGCGCCCATGCCCTCTCCGAGGCTTTGCCGTGCCACCGGATGGGTCAGGCACAGGGTGCATCCCGCGGCACCGAAACCACGGTATTCCCCTTTCAACAAGGGCTCTGTCCGTGCCTGCCCAGCCTCGAACATGGCGAACTTGAGACTGTCGCTGCCGGCGTTGAATACCAGCACCTTCATGCCAGCACTTCCTTCTGTCTGACAGCGCGGAAGCGCAGACGCAGCTGTTTTTCAACTTCGATGATGGCATAAAGCAGCACACCAACCCCAACGATCAGCACGCCGTCAGCGAAGGGAACCGGCTCGGTACTGAACACGGTTTGCATGAATGGCAGGTAGGTAAAGGCAAACTGTGCCACGGTCACTATTATCACCGCCAACCACACCATCGGCGTGCCCTTGATCATGTGCCAGCCAAAGTCGATATCGTGCAGGTTGCGAATGAAGAACAGGCTGAAAATTTCCATCACCACCAGGGTATTGACGGCGATGGTGCGGGCCAATTCCACTGAGTAACCCTGCTCAATGGCATAGCGGAACATGCCGAACACGCCAAACACAAACAACACCGACACCAGGATGATGTACCAGATCAATTCCCCGGTGAGGATGGGGCTTTCCCTGGGACGCGGTGGCCGGTGCATCACATGGACCTCCGATGGCTCGAAGGCCAGCGCCATGCCCAGGGTGACGGCAGTGACCAGGTTGACCCAGAGAATCTGAATCGCGGTGATGGGCAAGGCCATGCCCATCAGCAGGGCGAACATGAGGGTACTGGCCTCGCCGCCGTTGGTGGGCAAGGTCCAGGTGATGACCTTGGTGAGATTGTCGTAGACGGTGCGTCCTTCCTTCACCGCGGCGGCGATGGAGGCGAAGTTGTCGTCCGCCAGCACCAGCTCAGAGGCTTCCTTGGCGGCTTCGCTGCCTTTCTTGCCCATGGCGATCCCGGCATCGGCCCGCTTCAGGGCCGGTGCATCGTTGACACCATCGCCGGTCATGGCCACGGTCTTGCCATGGGATTGCAGCGCCATCACCAGCTTCAGTTTGTGCTCGGGACTGGTGCGGGCAAAAATATCAGTATCCAACACCTCCAGGGCCAATCTGGCATCATCCATGGCATCCAGGTCGGCACCGGTGAGCACCTTGTCGGTATTCATCAATCCGATCTGACGACCGATGGCCGCGGCGGTGCCGGCATGATCGCCGGTAATCATCTTCACCCGGATGCCGGCGCTGTGACACTCCGCCACCGCCGTAATGGCCTCTGGCCGAGGGGGATCGATCAGACCGGTCATGCCCAGCAACACCAGACCCTCGTTCAAGTCTTCATGCTGCAGCACGGTCTGCCCCACATCCACGGGCTTGGCGGCAAAGGCCAGGACTCTTTGTCCCTGGTTGGCGATGTCCTCGGCGCGGGCGCGCCAGAATTCATGATCCAGGGGAGCGCTGACATCCTTGTCGGTCAGTTGCGCCTGGCACATGAGCAGGATGCGTTCGGGGGCGCCCTTGACGAAGATATAGGCCTGCTTGCTGTGGTTGTGATTCAGGGTTGCCATGAAGCGGTGCTTGGCGTCGAAGGGGATGGCGTCAGTCCTGGTCCACTCCTGGCGCTCGTGACGGGTGTCATATCCCGCCTTGCCGCCCAGCGCCAGCAAGGCGCCTTCCATCGGATCACCCTCGACACTCCACTGGCTGGTTTTTTCATGGACTTCGGCGTCATTGCACAGGGTCGCGGCCAAGCACAGTTCCCGCAACACCTGATGCTGGCGTGGATCGATTTCCTGCTGCTCCAGTTTCATTTCTCCAAAGGGGGCATAGCCATTGCCGGCCACGTCGAACAGCCCCTCAGTGGTGAGCACTGTGGTGACCATCATTTCGTTGCGGGTGAGGGTACCGGTCTTGTCAGTGCAGATCACTGACACCGAACCCAGGGTTTCAATGGCGGGCAGGCGCCGCACAATGGCATTGCGGCGCGCCATGGCCTGGACACCAATGGCCAAGGTAATGGTGAGTACCGCCGGGAGTCCCTCGGGAATCGCGGCCACCGCCAATCCCACCACTACCAGGAACATGTCGGTAAAGTCGTAGTGTTCGACGAAGTAACCGAACGCCAGCAGTATGCCGGAGATCATCAAAATCAGAATCGTCAACCACTTGGCAAATATGTCCATTTGCCGCACCAGCGGCGTAGTGAGCACTTCCACCTCGGACAGCAGGCCACTGATACGACCGATCTCGGTGTCGGCAGCGGTGGCCACCACCACCCCCTTGCCCTGGCCACTGGTCACCAAGGTGCCGCTGAAGGCCAGACAACTGCGGTCACCCAGGGCCGAGTCCAACTTCACCGGCCTGGTCTGCTTCTCCACCGGCACTGATTCCCCGGTCAGGATCGCTTCCTGTACCTGCAAGCCATGGGATTGCAGCAGGCGCAAGTCGGCCGGCACCTTGTCCCCAGCTTCCAGCAGCACGATGTCGCCCGGCACCAGGTTCTCTCCCGGCACGGTGGCGCGCTCGCCATTGCGGATCACGGCTGCATTGGGCGCCAGCATCTGACGAATGGCGTCCATGGCCTTCTCGGCCTTGCCTTCCTGAATGAAGCCGACGCCGGCATTGATCAGTACCACCGCCAGAATCACCCAGGTATCCATCAAGTGATCCATTGCCGCGGTGATCACAGCCGCGCCCAGCAACACGTAAATCAGGACATTGTTGAATTGCACCAGGAAGCGCATCAGCGGCCCCCTTCTTGGCGCTTCCGGCAGACGGTTGGGGCCAATGCTGGCGAGTCTGGATTCAGCTTCCGTGCTGCTCAGTCCTTGTGGCGACGAGGACTGTGCCTGGAGCACGGCCTCGGCCTCCTGGACGTGCCAATCCTGCACGTTGGACTGATTGGGTGGGGTTTGCATGCGGAAGCCTCCTACTGCTTGACGGGGGAAACATAGCCTGTCGGCTTGAGGGCCAGAAGAGAACAACCAATCTTACGGAACACGTTTTCTGCGGTATTGCCGATGATGAAACCAGGAATGCCGGTGCGGGCCACGGTCCCCATTACCAGCAGGTCGGTCTGTTCCTCCTCCACCAGGGCGGGGATCAGGTCATCAGCCAGACCCTTGAGATGCTCGATACGGGTAATGCAGTGAATGCCCGAGTCCTTGATCATGGTATCCAGCGCCTGCCGGTGCCGCAGGCGTGACTGCTGGGCATCATGCAACAGCTTCTCGCGGGGCACATGCACCCAGGCATTGTCGAGCAGGTATTGTTCATGGATGTCATGCCAGCAGGACACCACGTACAGCTCTCCTTCGAACTGATCTGCAAGCCGACAGGCGGTTTGCAGCAAGTCGATTCCCAACTCCCTGCCACTGTCCGCTTCGCTGTCGGGATCCACCGCCACTGTGATGCGCATGCCCTGACGTGGATGACAGAACTGTTTGTGCAGCCAGACCGGGGTGGGGCATTTCCTCAGCAGTTCCATGTCCAGGGCGCGAAATCCTCGACTTTCCGCAGCGCCTTCTGCTGCCTTGATCAGCAGATCCGCCTCGTGCCTGATGGCATGGCGGATGATGGCCTGGGACGGCATCTTGCCGGATACTACCTCTATCGGTACGCTCTGGACGGGACACATCCCACCCAGGTCGGCCTGGATTTCCGCGAGACTGGCGCACAACCGCTGCTTGATGAAGTCCTCGTAATCCTTACGGCAACTGGCCAGCGTGTCGACGAAACCGGGATAGTGAACCAGTATTTGCAAAGAGGCACCGCCAGCACAGGCAAGCTGTACCGCCTGACACAGCGCCGCCTTGTCATCGGTGGCACCGCGGGTGACGAAGAGTATCTTCCTGAAAGTCTTCATGAGCGCATCCTCGATTGTTGGCCCGACAATGGAGGCTTTCATATTGCCTATCATCCGCCGCGCGGACAATGACGCGGGTCAACAGCCAGCCAGCATTCAGTCGCGCGGGCGATCCGGCAACAACGGCGGCATCGGGCAATCCAGGAGACTGGCCACCGCTCGCAACACTTCTCCCTCCTGCGGCAGGATGTGGCCATCCGCCTCGATACAGGCCACCATGGCCTTGAGCAGGCGGGGCATCTGCAAAGGCCGCAATTGCCGCAACTGGTCCACCGCATGATCCAGGGCTTCGATGTTCTCCACCAACGCCTCCTGGAACACCAGACCTGGCAAACCCAGGGCCTCGGCGCCCCGGGCAAAGGCATGCTGTCTCTCGCTGGTGGCCACCTGTCCGGCCCCTGCCAATGCCGACAGTAGCACCTCACAGGACTTGTTCAGCTCTTCCAATTTGGCATTCTGGCTTTTCAATGGCGGTGGGTCCAGGTTGTAGCGCAGAATCTTGAACAGGCTCCATTCGAACAGGGTAATCCTGCCATCGGCGGCCATCAATTGCGAGAGCTGGCTCATGAAGCGCAGGTACTGGGGACGGGACAGTTGTTTCAATGCCGGCAGTGCCAGTTCCACCAGGGGCAGATAGGTCTCGCGCGGTAACTGTCTGACCTGTTGTTCCACCTGCTGGAAAGCATCGAACCAGGCGGCGGGACTGGTGCTGGCCAGAATCTCCACCTGCTTGCGCGCCATGTCGGCATCGGCGCTGTCGATCAGCAGAGCCTGCACCAGGGCGCAGGCACCAAGGGTGGCATGGGCTTCCTCCCTGAGCCCCACGGGAATCTGCGCCAGGATCGCGCAAGCCTGGGCAATGTGAGCCTGGCCGGGGTTGCCAATGCTGTCCACCAGCGCATCGCCACTGCCGGCGCTGAAACCACTGGTCACGGCGGCAGCTTCACCCATGCTCTTGGTGCTGGTGGCAGCGGCGCGGCGGGTGGCACTGGCGCGGCGGGAACCACTGGCTTGCGCTTGCCACTGGGGATCGATGCGGCGGATCCGTTCTTCCAGCGGTGGATGGGTGGCGAACATGCCGGTAAAGCCCGCGCTCTGCCCCTCTCCGAACAGCATGTGGCTGACCTCGGACACATCCACGCTGTTGATGTGAGAACCATGCCCACCGATTTTCTTCAAGGCGCCGGCGATGCCATCGGGATTGCGGGTGAACTGCACCGCCGAGGCATCAGCCAGAAACTCGCGCTGACGGCTGACGGCAGCCTTGATGAGATTGCCAAAGAACGTGCCGCCATAGCCGATGGCGGCCAGGCCCAATCCGAGGAATACGATGCCGCCGCCCTGGTTGTTGCGGCGGCTGCTGTAGCGGGCGCTGTACATCAGGTGGTATCCAATCATGCCAATCACCATGATGCCGTACAGCAGCCCCATGAGACGAATGTTGAGGCGCATGTCGCCGTTGAAGATATGGCTGAATTCATGGGCCACCACCCCCTGCAACTCGTCACGGCTGAGTTGCCGGATACAGCCCCTGGTGACCCCGATGACGGCGTCCTGCTGGCGATAACCCGCGGCAAAGGCGTTGATGGACGGGTCTTCCATCAGATACACCGGAGGCACTGGCAAGCCCGCGGCGATAGCCATTTCCTCCACCACATTCAGCACCTTGCGCTCGTCGGGATCACGGGTGTTGAGGTTGAGCAGACGACCATTGAGAGCCTCCGCCACCGCCTTGCCACCGGCACTGAGCTGGGCCAGCCGGAACAGGGAGCCAAAACTGACCACGGTGATAACCACCAGGCTGATGCCGAGCAGCATGCCCTCATCAAAGTCGGCGCCGCCCTCGCCGGTGCCCGCCAGCAATACCGCCACTAGCAGGGAGGTAATGGCAATGAGGGTGATGACGGCGGCGCCAAACAGCAACACCAGCCTGCGGGTATTGCCACGGGCACGATCCTGGTGCTGGAAAAAATCCATGGTGTATTCCCGTCAGAACTGGACCTTGGGCGCCTGTTGAATCTCCGCGCTGTCGGCGAATTCCAGCAGACTGGCATTGCTGCCATGGCCGAACATGCCGGCGAAGATCACGGGTGGGAAAGTCTGACGATAGGTGTTGTAGGCGGTTACCGCATCATTGAAGGCCTGACGCGAGAAGGCCACCTTGTTTTCGGTGCTGGTCAACTCTTCGCTGACCTGCATCATGTTCTGGTTGGCCTTGAGGTCGGGATAGGCTTCCACCACCACATTCAGCCTGCCCAGGGCACTGCCAAGCATGCCTTCCGCCTGCCCCAGGGTCGCCATGGCCTCGGCGCTGCCGGGAGCCGCGGCCGCCGCCTTCAAGCCATTCATGGCCTGATTGCGGGCGGCAATGACCGCTTCCAGTGTCTCCCGTTCATGCTTGAGATAGGCCTTGGCGGTTTCCACCAGGTTGGGGATCAGATCATAACGCCGCTTCAACTGGACTTCGATTTGGGCAAAGGCATTCTGATAGCGGTTCTTCAGCGTCACCAGCTTGTTGTAGATGCCTATGACGGTAAAAACCAGCAACGCCAGCAATACCAGTATGACGATTGTCGTAATGTCCAATTTGCTCTCCTTTTCTGAAGGTTGGGCGGCTTATGTTGTTGAGCGCGCGCGAAGCTTGCGCACGGCATTATGCGCTGATCCCTCCCCACTCCACCAGTGCCCCCTCAGGGATTGGG
>JBJHAY010000010.1:0-22169 GCA_050485205.1 Gammaproteobacteria bacterium | reverse complement strand
CCCTAACATCATTGCGGAAAAAACCGGCATCACCACAGTTGCGGACTTTCGCCGCCGCGACTTAGCAGCAGGAGGACAGGGAGCCCCTCTGGTGCCTGCTTTCCATCAGCACTTTTTCAAAAGCAGCACCCAAAACCGCTTCATCGTCAATGTTGGCGGCATGGCCAACATCACATTCCTTCCGTTAGACGCAGACAAGCCAAATATTGGTTTCGATACAGGGCCTGGCAACGTATTAGTGGATTACTGGATCCAAAAACACCATGGAGCTACTTTCGATGAGGGTGGAGAGTGGGCAGCGAGTGGACATATGGACCCTGATCTATTGGAGTTGTTGCTTACTGACAGTTTCTTCTCCCTTCCACCTCCCAAAAGCACAGGGCGGGAATTATTCAATGCCAACTGGCTGGAGTCCCACCTGGAGACATACGGCAAGACCATCACGCCTGTTGATATACAGGCAACTTTGTTGGACCTGACAACCTTCACTATCGTCACGGCTATTGAAAGCTTGGCAGCAGCCGGAGATGTGATTGTGTGCGGAGGAGGCGCCCGGAACAAGCATCTATTGCAGAGATTATCGGGGCTACTTCCTGGTTACTCGGTCATGGAAAGCAGCGCGGCAGGCCTCATCCCGGAAGCGGTTGAAGCCGTCGCTTTCGCTTGGTTTGCCAAGCTGTGCCTGGATGGCAAGCCCCTGGACCTTAGGCGCATCACAGGTGCCCGCCATGCCAATATCCTGGGGGGAATTTATCAGGGCTCTTCACAGTAAGTCTGCAACTACGCTTTACCGCAATAAATCCAGGCAATTAGCAGAGCCAATCGATACAAGGGTGGATCGAGCACTACTGCTCAAATGGAGAATGATTGGCCACAACCGCAGGTAGTGCTGGCAAGTGGATTGTTGACCACAAACCTCGACCCCTGCAAGCCCTCTACATAGTCGATGCTGGACCCCACCAGATATTGATAGCTGAGCGGATCGACCAGCAACTGGGCGCCATTATGGGTGATGATGGTATCGTCCTCGTTCACTACCTCATCGAAGGAGAAGCCATACTGAAACCCGGAACAGCCACCACCGGTTACGTAGACACGCAACCTCAGGTTGGGATTGCCTTCCTCATCAACCAGTTGGCCCACCTTGCGCGCTGCGCTGTCGGTCATTGTCATTACTGAGGGAACATGGGTTTGCACTGCTGTCATGGTTCGGGACCTGTACACCATCTTGGACTAGTGCCGACATGGCTTCATGCCGGATTCACGAAAGCCTGCCTGCAGCAAGCCGAATGGCACCAATTATGACAATAACCAAGCTTTTTAGTCAAGTATTCAGGCCGTTGCCACTGCCTCTTGGTCTGTTCCGGACCGCCCTTTGTCATGCGTCAGGCGATCCGGCTGCTTGGCCCCGACTGGACGGTGCTGGAGGCTGCCATTGACTTCTGAGCCCATTACCATCTCAATGAGGTTGTAGTAGACATTGCCCTTTACAACTGCCTTGGCCGCTAGTTCGAGATGCTTGCTGGAGTAAACATCTCCCTCCACCGAGCCATTGATAACTATGCTGGGCACATGAATCTCACCGATTATTTCAGCCTTCTCCCTGATTCGCAGTTCCGCACTGACTCCATCTTCCGCACGTATATTGCCCATCACTTTTCCTTCCACCTCTAGGGTGCCAGAAAAAACGATCTCGCCAGTAATCTCTGTACCCTTGGCAATCAGGGTGGTTACATTCGCTGTATTAAATGGTGACTTCACAAAAACCTCTCAAATGTCCACTCAAAGCCCCTCTACCTGCCAGGGGAAACTTTTTTCAACAACTTTCTCTGTTTCGCCACCTTGCTCTACAGCTCGAACCTCTACACTGACGGGGACAAAACCCTCAGGCAAGCTCAACTCCCCCTCGACATTCTGGAAATATCGAAACCCCAGTCTTATATCTGCCGCTGTCTCATCCTGGGTCAGCGTGTGTAGCGGCAAGCGTACTTCCTGCTCTCCAGAAATGCCGGCTATTTCCATATTGACATATCCCTCCACTCTGCCATCCTCACGCCCGGCGCGGGTCAGCTCAAGCCTGTACTTGAGTTGAGTTCCACCCGTTCCCACCACTGCGAGATCGAGTCGACCTACCACAAGACCCGCTTCAGCGGCTTCTTCGGGGCTGAGTATCTGCCGGTACAGGGCCACATCTTCTTCCAGCTCAGCTATCTTTTCTCTCAAATCGACCACGGTCACCTGCATATTCTCCAGCGCCTGACGGTCCATGGCGCTGGACTGCTGACTGCTGGCCAGCTCCTGGCGCAGGGTTTCCAATTGTCCACGGGCGGACTCGACTTCGCTGCGAAACCGATCACGTTCAGCCACGGCATCACCATTCAGTTGAACTGCCTGATAGTGTCCATAGTAATATGCCGCCAATACCCCCCCCAAGAACACCAGCAAACTGATCACCCGGATCAGAGCGGTTCTCAGAGGACGGTGAGGCACAACCACCATTCTGACCTGTTTAGTGCCTTTTACAGGCATGCCTTACTCCTCCTGGAAGTTCTCCTTCATGGTACTGATGCAATCAGTTCAAGCCCAGTGGTCTCTGCGAATCCACACATCAAATTCATATTCTGCACGGCCTGCCCGGCGGCACCTTTCACAAGATTGTCCTCGGCAGCCAGCACTACCACCATATCAGCCTGCTGAGGCCTGCATACTGCCAGTTGGCAGCGATTGGTGCCACGGACATTACGGGTCTCCGGACTCAAGCCCGCCTCCAGCACATCCACGAATGGCTCATCCTTGTAGTAAGCTTCAAACAGCGCCTGCAAATCCAGGGACTTGTCCAACAAAGGCGCATATAAACTGGCCTGTATACCACGAATCATCGGCGTGAGATGCGGCATGAATGTCAGATTGACCGGCTTTTGCGCCACCGCATTCAAGCCTTGTGTAATCTCGGGCAAATGCCGATGACCATTGATGGCATAGGCCTTCATGCTTTCACTGACTTCACAGAGCAGATAACCCACATCCGCCTTGCGCCCCGCGCCACTGACACCGGACTTCACATCAGCCACCAAAAAACTCGAATCCACGGCTCCGCTGGCCAACAAAGGGATGAACCCCAGTTGCACGGCCGTGGGATAGCAACCAGGATTGGCCACGAGTCTTGCCTCGCCAATGGCGGCCCGATTCACTTCCGGCAAGCCATAAACTGCCTCAGCCAGATACTCAGCACAGGCATGGGACATGCCATACCACTTTTCCCACGTCGCCACGTCCTTCAGCCGGAAATCCGCCGACAAGTCGACAACCTTGCAACCTCTTTCCAGCAGGCCGGGCACTATTTTCATGGCTGTGCCATTTGGTGTCGCAAAAAACACCACATCACACTCTCTCAAAGCTTCGGGATCGGGCTCGCTGAATGTGACAGGCAGATGCCCACGCAAGCTGGGGAACATCCTGTCCACGCGCATGCCGGCTTCTGAGCGGGATGTCACCACCTTCACATTGACACCAGGATGCCTGGCCAACAACCTGAGCAGCTCAACCCCTGTATAACCGGTCGCCCCGACAACGCCAACATCTAACACAGTCTTATCCTCTCATGAATCATTCTAGCCAGTGAGTTTGGAACAGGTAACCAAATCCCATCATTTTCTGGATGCATCCAGTGCCGTCAATGCCAAGACTACTTGTGGGTGACATGTCAGTGGATTGCATGCGTACAAGAGTAAGCCATAAAACGAGGGCATGATGATATCATCCCCACACCGATTTAAACGAACCCGGAATATCCTGCAACCAACATGCTCTGGATCAAAGCCTTTCACATCATCGCCGTCATCACCTGGTTCAGCGGCCTGTTCTACCTGCCAAGACTCTTCGTCTACCACGCCATGACAGAGGACGAAACCGGCAGCGAGCGCTTCAAGATCATGGAGCGCAAGCTCTATCGCGGCATCATGACACCCTCCGCAGTGGTAGCCATCGCACTGGGCATATGGCTTATAACCTTCAATCCCGCGTATTACCTGCAATCCGGCTGGATGCATGGCAAGCTTGCCTGTGTCCTGATCCTGCTGGCTTACCACTATGCCTGCCGACATTTTCTTATCCAATTCCGGGAAAACCGGAACACTCGCGGCCATGTATTCTTCCGCTGGTTCAATGAGTTTCCGGTTCTGCTGCTTCTGGCCATCGTCATCCTGGTCGTGGTCAAACCCTTCTGACAGAACCCCCAAATAGGAGAATTTCTGATGTCCCACCAGGCAAGCCCTGTCCACTCCCAATCTCAAGCCCTTTTCGATCAGGCACGCCAGCATATCCCTGGCGGGGTAAACTCGCCCGTTCGTGCCTTCAAGGGCGTGGGAGGCACCCCTGTCTTCTTCGAGAGTGGGGAAGGCCCTTACATTTTCGACGCCGATGGCAATCGCTACATCGACTACATCGGCGCCTGGGGACCCTTGATCCTGGGACATCGTCATCCCGCCGTCATTGCCGCCCTGCGGGCCCAACTGGAGAAAGGTTTGGCATACGGCGCCCCCACCTCCCTAGAAGTGGCAATGGCGGATATGATCTGCGAAATAATGCCAGCCATTGAAAGCGTGCGCCTGGTCAACTCCGGGACCGAAGCCACCATGAGTGCCATTCGACTTGCCCGGGGTTTCACCGGTCGCGACAAAATTGTCAAATTCGAAGGCTGTTACCACGGCCACGTAGACTCCCTGCTGGTGAAGGCCGGGTCTGGCGCCCTTACCTTTGGCGCCCCCGACTCCCTCGGGATCCCTGCGGCCACGGCTGCCAACACCTTTGTACTGCCTTACAATGACATTGAACGTGTGACGCAATTGTTTGCCCGACATGGCAGCGAGATCGCCTGCATCATCGTCGAACCGGTGGCCGGCAACATGAATCTGGTACCCCCCGCCCCAGGATTTCTGGAAACCCTCAGGACGGTGACCACCGCAAACGGCAGCCTGCTTATTTTTGATGAAGTGATGACCGGCTTCAGGGTGGCACTTGGCGGTGCTCAGGGACTCTATGGTATAACACCCGATCTGACTGCCCTCGGCAAGGTTATCGGTGGCGGCATGCCCGTTGGTGCTTTTGGGGGACGCAAGGATGTCATGGACATGCTGGCACCCCAGGGCCCGGTTTATCAAGCCGGCACACTTTCAGGCAACCCGCTGGCAGTCAGCGCCGGACTGGTGATGCTCAAGGAAATCAGCAAGCCAGGCTTTCATGCCAGGCTTGCCGAGCTCACCACGGCCTTGCTCCAAGGATTACAGGAGCGCGCGGATGCAGCCGGCATTGGCTTCACCACAACACAAGTGGGTGGGATGTTCGGATGCTTTTTCAGCGAGCAGTCGCAAATCACCCGCTTCGAGCACGTGATGGCAAGCAACGTGGAGCGCTTTCGCCAATATTTTCATCTGATGCTTGATCAGGGAGTTTATCTGGCGCCATCCGCCTACGAAGCCGGCTTCACCTCAGCCGCCCATGGTGAGACCGAAATCAACCTGACCCTGAACGCCGCCGAGCAAGCCTTCAGCGCGCTTGCCAAGCACTGAACACAGGGCAGGGCAGGGGAAATACAGACCAAACTATGGAGTCTAAATGAAGAAATACCACGTTTACGGCCTGGGCAACGCCCTGGTAGATAAAGAATTCGCTGTTGATGATGGCTTTTTTGCCCACGAAGGCATACAGAAAGGGGTGATGACACTGGTTGACGGTCCGTCCCAGGAGAAGATACTTGAGCGTCTCACCGCCCGTTATCCACTTCGCAAACGCTCCGGCGGAGGTTCCGCCGCCAACAGTCTATATGCCATATCGCAATTCGGAGGCCGTACTTTTTATTCCTGCAAGGTCGCCACGGATGAACTCGGTGATTTTTACCTCAGTGAATTGGGAAACCACAACATCAACACCAATCAGGGTCAAGCCCGCGACTCAGGCACCACCGGCCGTTGCCTGGTGATGGTCAGCCCCGATGCCGAACGGACCATGCTCAGTCACCTGGGAATTTCTGAAAAGCTCTCCACCGAGGACCTGGACCTTGAGGCCCTCAAGCACTCTGAGTACCTCTACATGGAAGGCTATCTGGTGACTTCACCCAGTGGACGCCAGGCCTGCGTCGAGGCCAGAAAACAGGCAAGAAACCATGGCGTGAAAGTGGCGCTGACCCTGTCTGATCCAGGCATGGTGCAATTTTTCCGTGGCGGACTGGAAGAAATGATCGGCGATGGAGTCGATCTGCTGTTTGCCAATGACGTGGAAGCCCAGGTCTGGACATGCACGGAAACCGTGGAAGATGCCATCGAGAGCCTGAAAGGCATTGCCAAATCCATGGTCATCACACTGGGCGCCAAGGGTGCCATGCTCTTCGATGGTGAAAAAAATATTCAGGTGGCGCCGCACAAGGTCAAGGCCATAGATACCAACGGCGCCGGTGACATCTTCGCTGGGGCCTTCATGTATGGTATATCGACGGGGCGTGATTTTGATACCGCCGGTCGTTTGGCCAGCCTCGCGGCCGCGACACTGGTATGTAATTATGGCCCCAGACTGAACCTGGAGCAGCATCAGGAAGTATTAAGGCAGGTAATACCGGACAGCAACTGATCAACAATCTGTTGAAATCATCGTGATAGTGTCATTAACCCGGCTACCCACAGGTTGCCGGGTTAATGACAAATGGATCAGGCCACGGAAGCACGATCCTCATCGGTCACTTCCTTGATGCTCAGGCTGATCTTGCCACGGTCATCAATCTTCAAGACCTTCACGACCACTTCCTGACCTTCCTTGAGACGATCACCAACCCGCTCGATTCTTTCTGGCGCAATCTGCGAAATATGCACCAAGCCATCCTTGCCCGGCAGAATGGTGACAAAGGCACCGAAGTCGACAATCTTGGAGACCACACCCTTGTAAATCTTGTCCACTTCCGCTTCTGCAGTGATTTCCTGAATCATTCGCAGGGCGGCATCCCTTGAATCGGCATCTTCCCCGTAGATACGAATGTTACCGTCGTCATCAATGTCCACGGAGGCACCGGTTTCTTCGGTAATCGCACGAATGGTGACACCACCCTTGCCAATCACGTCACGTATCTTGTCGGTATGGATTCTGATGGTGGCCATGCTGGGAGCGTGGGGTGAAATCTCTGCCCTGGGAGCGGCCAGCACCTTGTTCATCTCGGCCAGGATGTGCATCCGCGCATGATAGGCCTGCTCAAGCGCAGTCTCCATGATTTCCTCGGTAATGCCCTGGATCTTGATATCCATCTGCAAGGCGGTCACGCCGCGCGCGGAACCCGCCACCTTGAAATCCATGTCACCCAGGTGATCTTCATCTCCCAGGATATCGGTCAGTACCGCAAAACCTCCATCCACTTCCTTTATCAGGCCCATGGCGATACCCGCTACCGGCGCCTTCACCGGCACGCCAGCATCCATCAATGCCAGGCTGGTGCCACAAACACTGGCCATGGAACTGGAACCATTGGACTCGGTGATCTCGGATACCACACGAATCGCATAGGGGAATTCCTCTTCGCTCGGCAGCACTGCCGCCACACCCCGTCTGGCCAGGCGTCCATGACCGATTTCCCGGCGCTTGGGCCCACTCATGAAGCCAGTCTCACCGACACTGAAGGGAGGGAAGTTGTAATGGAGCATGAATGAATCTTTCTTGGAGCCGGACAGCTCTTCCACAATCTGGGCATCACGGATGGCGCCGAGAGTGGCGGTGACCAAGGCCTGCGTCTCGCCCCTGGTGAACAAGGCGGAACCGTGGGTTTTGGCCAAGAGACCGGTTTCCACCACGATGGGACGCACAGTCTTGCTATCACGACCGTCAATGCGGGGATGTCCTTGAATGATGCGACTGCGAACAATTTTTTTCTCAAGGGAGGAGAACACGGACTGCACTTCTCCGGCAACCACGGGAGGTTCAACCTCCAGGTTGACGAACTGCTCTACCGCCTGAGCCTGAAGCGCGGCCAAACGGTCCTGACGCTCCATCTTGTTGGATATCTGATAAGCCTCGGTGATGGACTCACCGAAACTGGTGGTAATCGCCTGTACCAGGGCTTCATTGGCCTGGGGAGGGGTCCATTCCCAAGCGGGCTTTCCGGCCATGGACTGGAACTCTTTGATTGCCTGGATCACAGCCTGCATTTCAACATGTCCAAACAGGACTGCGCCAAGCATCAGATCCTCGCTCAGCTCCTTGGCTTCGGATTCCACCATCAACACAGCGGATTCAGTGCCAGCCACCACCATGTCAAGACTGGATGTGCTCAACTGCTTGTAGCTGGGATTCAGCAGATATCCCTGCTCGTCGTTGTAACCAACTCTGGCCGCGCCGATTGGGCCACTGAATGGAATGCCGGAAATCGCCAGCGCAGCGGAAGTACCGATCATGGACGCAATATCCGGATCCACTTCCTTGTCCGCTGAAACCACCGTGCATATAACCTGCACTTCATTCATGAAACCCTTGGGAAACAAGGGACGGATGGGACGATCGATGAGACGCGAAGTCAGGGTTTCCTTTTCGGTGGGGCGCCCTTCACGCTTGAAAAAACCGCCGGGGATTTTACCGGCGGCATAGGTTTTCTCCTGGTAATTGACCGTCAAGGGAAAGAATTCCGCGCCTGGAGCCGCTGTTTTTCTGCCTACCACCGTGGTCAAAACCACGGTGCCCCCTATGGTAACCAACACGGCGCCGGTGGCTTGTCTGGCAATTCTGCCAGTTTCCAGAATGACCGTGTCATTGCCGTATTTAAATTCTTTCCTGATCGGATTCAACATATCTCTATTCCTAACGTCCATGCCTGGCAAGCCCCATTGCCGCCAGGCGTCTGATTGCCATTAGCGGCGCAGACCCAGTCTCTGGATCAGTGATGTGTAACGATTGAGGTCCTTGCGCTTGAGGTAGTCCAGCAGTTTTCTGCGCGTATTGACCATGCGGATGAGGCCACGACGGGAGTGGTGGTCACCACTGTGGCTCTTGAAGTGATCCTGCAACTGATTGATATTGTGGGTCAGCAGAGCCACCTGTACTTCAGGGGAACCTGTATCACCTTCCGCCAGAGCGTAAGCCTTGACGATTTCTGCTTTCTGTTCGGCGCTGAGTGCCATGATCATTACTCCTGTGAATATGCCATTGATGATTCAATATCCCTATAAAGCCAGGCTGACCATGCATATTCATAGTCATCTGGGCTACGCAAGCCTTGTTTCCGAACCAACTATTGCGAAGTGTTCGCCATTGGCCAGACAAGTAATACGTCCTTCCCCCCAGCGCAGCTGGAAGGGGGTGCGTACGATACCACACATCCCGCTGTTTATTCCATAGACGAGCCGGGCTCCGGCTTGGCCTCAGTGGGCCGTACTGACCAATCTCCTGGGGGCGACCCGACCATCTTCCAGAATCTCCCCAATGCCGATAAAGGTTTCAGCGTCATAAAGCCGCACCAGGCCATGGGTTGGGAGATTGCGGGTAATTACAGCCTGCCCCTGGCGGACAAAGAATGCCGTTGAAGCGGGCAACAATACCCGGGGCAACTCACGCACCGCATCATCGGCGGGGACCAATTCGGCATCCAGCGCGGCCAGGCCGCCTGATTGCTTCAACTCTTCCAGCTGTGTGAAAGTCAAACAATCTTCCACCTCAAAGGGGCCTGCCTTCAATCTCCGCAAAGCCGTGACATGAGCCCCCACACCCAGCACTTCACCAAGATCATCGGCGATGGTACGGATATAGGTACCCTTGCTGCAGCAGATTTTGAGTTCCAGTTCGTCCCCTTCGAAAGCGAGCAAGTCAATGCTGTGGATGGTTACACGCCGCACCTTTCTTTCTACTTCCTTGCCGGCACGGGCCAATTTATAAAGTGGCACACCCTGGTGCTTGAGCGCGGAGTACATCGAAGGCACCTGCTCTATTTCACCCTGAAACCGGGACAGTGCTGACTCGATATCCTCACGACGCAGATGGCCAGGATCAGTGCTCGCGAGAGTGCTTCCTTGTGAATCACCACTGTCAGTTTTGATCCCTAACTTGATTCGGGTCCAATATGCCTTGTCGGCATCCAACAGGAACTGGGAAATCTTGGTGGCCTCTCCAAAGCAGAGGGGCAATACCCCCGTGGCCAGCGGATCCAAACTTCCAGTGTGACCGGCCTTGGCAGCATCCAGAAGACGCTTGACCCTCTGCAGGCTGGCATTGGAGCTCTCACCGCTGGGTTTATCCAATAGGATAATGCCGTCGACCGGCCTGCCTCGCCGCTTCTTTGCCAATGCCTGAACCCTTTGTCAGAAATTCCCGGTGTCGTCACCGCGGTCGTGTTTTTCGAGGGCTACAGCCTGATCTATCAAGCTGGAGAGACGGCTTCCCCTGACAATGCTGTCATCATAGAGAAAGCGCAATTTCGGTGTCGTGCGCAAATTGAGGTTTTTGGCAAGCAGACTTCTAAGATACCCGGCGGCATGATTCAGCACTTCCACGCCCTCCTCGACAGTGCCGCTTTGCTCGGTACCCAAGATCGTTACGTATATTTCAGCCCACGCCAGATCGCGGGTCACTTTGGCGGCTGTTACCGACACCATGCCCACGCGCGGATCTCGCACTTCCTTCTGAATCAGGACAGCCAATTCTTTTTTCAGCAAATCAGCAATCTTGTCCAGACGGTTAGAAACTTTGGCCATGGGCCCAACATACCTTTAATAAAACGTTAGCTCGGCATCGCCAAGGGATAGCAATTGCCTGAAATGATCGAATCTGGCCAGCTTCAACAGCCAGCCATGAGCAGGATGGCGTCGCTACAATGTCCTCGCCACAGTCTTACGCTCGTAGACCTCGATCTTGTCGCCAATTCTGACGTCGGTATAATTTTTTACACCGATACCACACTCCATGCCATTTCTGACCTCCATTGCCTCGTCCTTGAAACGACGCAGGGATTCCAATTCACCTTCGAAGATCACCACATTGTCACGCAGCACACGGATGGGTTTGTTTCTGTAGACAGTTCCCTCAACAACCATGCTGCCAGCGATGGCGCCATACTTGGGCGAATTGAAGATATCTCGCACTTCAGCCACCCCCACGATTTCCTCCTGCACCTCAGGAGCCAACATGCCTCCAAGCACCGCCTTGACATCATCGATAAGGTTGTAGATGACACTGTAATAGCGCAACTCCAACATTTCATTTTCCACGATCTGTTTTGCGGCTTTATCGGCCCTGACGTTGAAACCTATGACGGTAGCCTTGGAAGTGGTAGCCAACTGCGCATCATTTTCCGAAATACCACCAACACCAGAGCCCACGATATTGACGGAAACTTCTTCATTGCCCAGCGCGGCCAAGGCAGCACTGATGGCTTCCAGGGAGCCACGCACATCCGTCTTCAGGACGATATTCAGCACCTTCACCTGATCCTTGCCCATGGTGGCAAACATGCTTTCCTTCTTCACCGCATGCTGGCGTGCAATCTGCAATTCCTTGTACTTGTTGCGACGGAACTCGGCAACTTCACGAGCCCGCTTCTCATCTTCGACCACCACGAACTCATCACCGGCGTCAGGCGTACCATTTAAACCGAGTATTTCCACAGGGATCGAAGGGCCAGCCTCTTTTACATTCTGACCATTTTCATCAATCATTGCCCTGATGCGGCCATATTCGTGACCCACCAAAACGATATCGCCAAGTGTCAGGGTGCCATTTTGTACCAGCACCGTGGCAACGGGTCCACGACCACGATCAAGTCGAGACTCAACCACAACACCTTTGGCGGGACAATCCACCACTGCCCGCAACTCAAGCAATTCGGCCTGCAGCAGCACGGCTTCCAACAGATCTTCAATGCCCATGCCGGTATGGGCAGAGACGGGTACAAATTGGGTATCACCACCCCACTCTTCCGGAGTCAGGCCTTTGGCAGCCAGTTCATTCTTGATACGGTCCGGATCCACACCGTCCTTGTCCATCTTGTTGATGGCAACCACAACCGGCACGCCAGCCGCCTGGGCATGCTGCAAGGCTTCTTCCGTCTGCGGCTTGACGCCATCGTCACCGGCCACGACCAGAATCACGATATCTGTCGCCTTGGCACCGCGGGAACGCATGGCACTAAAGGCAGCGTGGCCTGGGGTGTCCAGGAAACTCACCATGCCACGTGGCGTTTCCACATGGTAGGCACCAATATGCTGGGTGATACCACCTGCTTCATGGGATGTTACCGATGCCTTGCGGATGTAATCCAGCAGTGAAGTTTTACCGTGGTCCACATGGCCCATCACGGTGACGACTGGAGCACGGGGCACCGCCTCGCCTTCGTAATTGATGGACTCAAGCAAATCTTCCTCAATCGCCGCATCGGAAACTGTCTTGGGTATGTGTCCGAGCTCTTCAACCAGCAAGCTGGAGGTATCCTGATCCAGGACCTGATTGATCGTGGCCATCATGCCCATTTTCATCAGGGCCTTGATCAGCTCACCTGCCTTGAGAGACATTTTCTGGGCAAGGTCGGAAACAGTGATCGCTTCAGGAATGGTAATTTCCCTGGAGATGAATTCTGTGGGCTTTTCGAACTGATGAGTCTTCTGTCCATGCCCCATTTTCTTGCGTCCACCACGACGACGGCCACCGTACTCATCATCTTCATCAAGGATGAATTCATCGGGCTGTCTGCGTGTGAATTTTTTCGGTGCCGCTACTTTTTCTTTCTTACGGGAGGCAGTTTTGCGCTCAGCATCCTCATCCTCTCCATCCGGCTTCTTGGCTTCTTTTTTCAGCGTGGATTTTTTGTGCTCACGGCGGCCATCAGCCTTAACCTCTTCCGGCACTGGAATTTCGGCGGGAGTAGCGCCAGGTTTGCCGGTGGCAGCTTGAACTTTTTTACCCGCTTCAGGCTCTGCTTCCTTCAACTTGGCCGCGGCTTCTTCCGCTGCTTTTTGCTTGGCGGCCTTGGCTTGCAGTTCAGCTTCCTCGCGGGCCTTCTGCTCCGCCAACTCCTTCTCGCGGGCTTCAGCCTCAAGCTGTGCTTCTTCCACGCTGCGCTTCACGTAGGTGCGTTTCTTGCGCACCTCAACGCTCACGGCTTTGCTGCGGCCCTGATTATCGGATGTTTTGAGGGTTTCGACGGTCTTTCGCTTGAGAGTGATACGCTTGGGGGAAGCATCGCTATCCTGATCGGTTCCATGCTTGCGCTTCAGGAACATCAATAGGGCAGTCCGCTCTTCGTTACTGATCGTGTCCTCGGGCTTCGACTGTGACAAACCAGCCTCTTGAAGCTGACCAATCAGCCTCTCTACCGGTACGCCAACCATCTTGGCCAATTCAGCTATTGTTACATCCGCCATCTATCTGACTCCCATCTACCTGCCATCCGGAAAATTCAAATCGCCATTACCGCAACCCTTCGCTTTCCGTACTGCTATTCTTCCTCGAACCATGGCGCACGCGCGGTCATGATCAATTTGCCCGCTCTTTCCTCGTCCATGCCATTGATAACCATAAGGTCATCAATGGATTGCTCGGCCAGATCCTCCATCGATCTTATTCCTATCCCCGCCAGCGCCACGGCCAGCTCTCCATCCATTCCTTCCATGTTGATCAGATCGTCGGAGACTTCCGCTGCACTCAATGTTTCCTCTGATGCAATCGCCTTGGTGAGCAACGCATCCTTAGCCCTGGCCCTCAACTCGTTAGCGATCTCTTCATCGAAATCCTCGATTTCCGCAATCTCCTCAAGGGGCACATAGGCAATTTCCTCAAGAGTAGTGAATCCCTCCTGCACCAGAATTTCCGCCACTTCATGGTCAACATCCAGCGACTCCATGAAGCCTGCAATGATGCCTGCTGATTCTTGCTGCAACTTGTCAGCAGCTTTTTCCTCGCTCATCACATTCATGGTCCAACCGGTCAGCTCGCTGCACAAGCGGACATTTTGACCATTGCGTCCAATGGCTTGCGCCAGATTTTCCTCGGCCACGGCGACATCCATGGTATGCGTGTCCTCATCAACAACAATAGAGGCCACCTGGGCTGGCGCCATGGCATTGATCGCCAACTGCGCGGGATTATCATCCCAGAGGATGATATCAATGCGCTCATTCGCCAATTCATTGGAAACCACTTGCACGCGCGAACCCCGCATGCCAACGCACGCGCCGACGGGATCAATGCGACCATCATTGGTTTTCACCGCAATCTTGGCTCTGGAGCCAGGGTCCCTTGCCGCCGCCTTGATTTCAATGATTTCCTCGGAGATTTCCGGCACCTCGATTTTGAACAGCTCCACCAGCATCCTGGGGTCAGTGCGGCTCAGCAATAGTTGTGGACCGCGCAACTCTGGGCGAACCTCCAACAGTAAGGCGCGAATTCTGTCATTGACTCGGAATGTTTCGCGCGGTATCAGATTTTCCCTTGGCAACAGGCCTTCTGCGTTGTTGCCCAGATCCACTATGACATTGTCCCGGGTCACTTTCTTTACAGTTCCCGTGACTAGGTGACCCACTCTATCCTTGTAATCTGAAATTACGATTTCACGCTCGGCCTCTCTCACTTTCTGCACAATCACCTGCTTGGCGGTCTGCGCGGCAATACGGCCAAATTCCACGTTATCGATCTTTTCCCGATATACGTCACCAGCCTTCAATGAAGGGTCTTTCTCATGCGCTTCCTCAAGAGTGAACTGAGTCCCCAGTTCGGCCAGTTGGTCATCATCGACCACGGTCCAAATCCGATAGGTTTCATAATTGCCAGTTTGACGGTCAATCAAGACTTCGCAGTCAATTTCTTCATCGGTGTAACGCTTCTTCGTGGCTGTTGCCAATGCAGTTTCAATTGCCTTGAAAATCACTTCCCTGGACACGCCTTTCTCGTTGGAAACTGCGTCCGCAACCATCAGAATTTCTTTGTTCACCATGATCTGATACCCCTACTGTCCAGTTTCCTGGCCGTTTCCTTTGACAACTTTATCTACCTCTATCGGCGATACGATATTGGCCTTTTCTATCAATTCGAAAGGTAGGCTATACTCTTCATCACCAATGACGAGAATGACCTCATTATCGACCACTCCCTTGATCAGCCCAGCGAAATTGCGACGATTTTCAAAGCTTTCAGTCAAGCGCACCTTGGCCTGATGGCCGGCGAATTCCTGATAATGCTCCACTTTGAACAGAGGCCTGTCCCAACCTGGCGAAGACACTTCAAGCGTATATTCACCGCTGATGGGGTCTTCCACGTCGAGGATGCCACTGACCTGCCGGCTCACCTGGGCACAGTCCTCAATATCCACGCCGCCTTCCTTGTCAATATAGATCCGTAATAAGGAATGCCGCCCCTGACGCAGAAATTCGATACCCCATAATTGGCAACCCATGGCTTTGATAACAGGCTCGAACAAGCCAGCCAATTGTGACACTCTGTCGCTCATCGAATTACCGCCAAAAACAAAAAATGGGCCCAAGGCCCACTTCCATAACTTCCCAATTTCTGTAAGCCTACAGCCATCACATGCGCCGGCCACCAATGAAAAAGCCCCAGAGAGGGGCTTCATCAATGCCGGTCGATACCGGATATCTGTCGCGGAGAACACAGGCTTCGCCCATGTTCCTCTCCGTGCGAACCTGAAGCCGCAGTCTTGCTTCAACGTTCGACTTGTTTGGTAGCGGGGGCAGGATTTGAACCTACGACCTTCGGGTTATGAGCCCGACGAGCTGCCAGACTGCTCCACCCCGCAACAAAACTTTTGATTCCGACACTTTCAGAATGCTCTGACTTGTGTCCAAATAAGGCCGCAGATTATAGAAGCCTCAACGTGCTTGGTCAAGGCACAAAACCATGCCATGTCCATCATGAGCCAATATGACCCGATTTTTGAATTGGTGCCGAAGGCGAGACTTGAACTCGCACGACCATAGGTCACTACCCCCTCAAGATAGCGTGTCTACCAATTTCACCACTTCGGCTTTATTCACTTTCCGCTTCCGGAATGTCTTCAACCACATCCGGCATTTCCAGAATCAACGGTATGTCGTCAACGGCCTCGGCGCCGCCAACCACTGGCACATCTCCCTGAGGCTGGGATTGTTGTGCCCTTATCGCCTGATTAACCTGTTCGAAATCTCCGATCAGGGACTCATTCTGTACACTCAGACCTGCCTGTTGCTTGGCAATGATAGCCAGGCCAATACTGGTGACAAAAAACACCACCGTCATGATGGTGGTCGACTTGGTGAGAAAATTACCGCTGCCGACGCTGCCAAACATGGTCTGGGATGCACCACCACCAAATGAAGCACCGGCATCGGCGCCCTTGCCGTGCTGAATCAGCACCAGGCCGGTAATCACTATTGCCGCCAGCAAGTGGACGATGATCAACAAGGATTCCATCGATTCATTCCAATTTCAGTCTCAGCGGGCTTACGCTCCGCTCTCAGGGTAGCTGCCCGCAGATGCCGATAAACTCATCGGCCAACAACGAAGCACCTCCCACCAGCGCCCCGTCGATATCCACGGCGGAAAATAGCGCTTCTGCGTTGGCAGCCTTTACGCTGCCGCCATAAACAATTCTCAAAGCATCGGCCACTTTTGCATCGCGACCGGCCACTGTCTTACGAATCAGGGCATGTACTTCCTGGGCCTGTGCCGGGCTTGCCGTCAAACCCGTACCTATCGCCCAAACCGGTTCGTAGGCTATCACTGCGTTGGCCAACGACACCATATCTTCCATTACTGCAGACAACTGCTGAAGCACGGCTGCCTCGGTTTGACCCAGGTCGCGCTGTTCGGCTGTCTCGCCAACACACACTATGGGAGTCAAGCCCCAGGACACAGCGGCTCTGCACTTGGCAGCCACATCAGCATCGGTTTCAGCAAAAAGCTGGCGCCGCTCCGAGTGCCCAATGATCACATAGCGACACCCGAATTCCAGCAACATGGGTGCCGAAATCTCTCCGGTGAACGCCCCCTGATCGGCAGGATGCATGTTCTGAGCACCCAACGCCATGCCAGAGCCTTCCAACAAATTGGCAACATGGCTTATATAGAGGCTCGGGGGGCAGATAACAAGTTCGGACTCCCGGCCACCAACTCCCGCTGACACCAGGGCTTCAATCAAGTGCCTCGCCTGCTCCCTGCCGCCATGCATTTTCCAATTCGCCGCTATCAGGGCTTGCCGCATACTTACTTCCCGGAACTTTCAAGACCTTGCTGCAAGTCTGTCAGCAAAACGGGCGCCAATACTAACCAAGAAGACAGCAACATGCAAGGATGGCATTACCCCCGCTCAAGCCATTTCCTTGCCAACCAATGCCGACAATTCCCCGGCCAGACGGCTTACCAGCTTGGCATCCTCGCCTTCCACCATTACCCGGACCACTGGCTCGGTACCAGAAGGCCTCAACAGCACGCGGCCGCGACCACCAAGCGCCGATTCCACATCCCGCACAGCGGACTCGATTGCTGGATTGGCCTCGAATTTTGCCTGCTTCCCCAGCCTCACGTTGATCATGGTCTGTGGGTATTTTTCCATTCCTGATTTCAGCTCATGAAGACTTTTCCCGGCCTTGCGCATCGCTGCCAACACCTGGAGAGCAGATACAATTCCATCTCCAGTAGTGGTGGCATCCAGGCAAATGATATGGCCGGATGACTCTCCACCCAGCAACCACTTCCTGGCTTCAAGTTCAGCCATCACGTAGCGGTCCCCCACCTTGCTGCGGGCAAACTCAATGCCTCGCTCGCGCAGCGCAATTTCAAGCCCAAGATTACTCATTTGCGTGCCAACCACACCCTTGAGCCCAACCCTTCTGTCACTGAATTTGTGGCTGGCTATAATGAACAAAAGTTCGTCTCCATCCACTACCGTGCCGGTATGGTCCACCATGATCACTCTGTCACCATCACCGTCAAAGGCAATGCCCAGATCCGCCCCCTGCTCTACCACGGCCTTGGCCAATGGGCCGGGGAAAGTGGAGCCACAATCCGCATTGATGTTGAGTCCATCCGGGATATTGCCCAGGGCGCTGACCGTGGCGCCAAGTTCTCTGAGCACATTGGGTGCAATATGGTAGGTCGCGCCATTGGCACAATCCACCACGATTTTTATGCCGTTCAGGGAGAATCCGCCATTGACGGTACCCTTGCAGAATTCAATGTAGCGACCGCTGGCATCAGCGATGCGCGAGGCCTTGCCGATACGGCTGGATTCCACCGTGGTCAGTGGATGCTCCAGCAATTCCTCGATGGCATGCTCAAAGACGTCATCAAGCTTGGTCCCGGCGCCAGAAAAAAACTTGATGCCGTTGTCCTGAAAAGGATTGTGCGAAGCGCTGATGACGATGCCGGCCTGGGCATGGAAAGTTCTGGTGAGATAGGCCACGGCAGGTGTCGGCATGGGCCCCAGGAGATTGATATCAACCCCCGCGGCAGTGAGTCCTGCTTCCAGGGCGGACTCGAACATGTAGCCTGAAACCCTGGTGTCCTTGCCTATCAGAACATTGCCCCGGCCAGCCTGACTGAACACCGTTCCCGCGGCCCAGCCAAGCTTCAACATGAAGTCCGGCGTGATGGGATATTGCCCTACCGCCCCTCTGATGCCATCCGTCCCAAAGTATTTCTTAGTCATTTTCATCAGCCACTATTCCCATATCGCACTGGCCACCTTCAAGGCATCCACCGTCTCCGCGACATCGTGCACGCGCACGATCGCTGCCCCCTTCATCACCGCCACCATGGCCGCCGCCACGCTCCCTGGCATACGCAACTCAACCGGCTTGCCGGTGAGAGCTCCTATCATGGTTTTGCGGGAAACCCCGACCAACAGGGGCAATTCTAGCGCCGCAAACTCAGCCAGTCTGCGCATCAGCGTAAGATTATGATCCAGATTTTTGCCAAATCCGAACCCAGGATCCAACAACAGTCTCTCTCGACCAATTCCCGCCACCTCACAGTGGACGACGCGCGCACGCAAAAATTCCATCACTTCACTGACCACATCCTGGTAGCTGGGTGCTTGCTGCATGGTGCCCGGCTGCCCCTGCATGTGCATCAGACAGATGGGCAGTCCAGAGTCACGCGCGGCCTCCACGGCACCTTCCCGGGCCAAAGCCCTGACGTCATTGATCAGCCCAACCCCCAGGGCGGCACAATGCCGCATCAGCGTCGGGTTACTGGTATCCACCGACACCACAACGTCCAGAGAAGATCTAATGCGCTCCACCAGGGGGAAGACCCTGTCCATTTCCTCTTGGCTGGAAATTTCGGCCGCGCCGGGACGCGTGGACTCCCCGCCAACATCTATGATGCTTGCGCCAGCCTCCACCATCTCCCTGGCCCGGTCCAGCGCCTTCTCCAGCAGAACCCCCTGTCCCGTCCGCATCAGTTGGCCCCCATCGGAAAACGAGTCGGGTGTGACATTGAGGATACCCATCACTTGGGGCGTGCCAAGATCGAGACTGCGGTCTCCGAAGTGGAAGGGTTTGAATGCCAAGGGAAGTGTGGTTTTGTTCATCATTTGGGAAATCATCGAAAATGCCAAGCCCTGGAACGGCAAAGGGCTCCTGCGAGCCCTTTGTGGTATTCACCCCTGGGGGGGGACATCAATGTTCGCTTGCTGGCCTGCCAATGCCACCCTGGCTCTCAGGGGCAGCCTCGGAGTCATTTGACCGACTGCCGGGCCTGAAGTCATCGTGCCACTCCGATGGTGGACGCGGCTTCCTACCAGCCATGATGTCATCTATCTGAATCGAGTCTATGGTTTCGTACTCCAGCAAGGCATCCTTCATTGCTTCCAGTTTATCCCGATTATCCTCGAGAATCTGCTTGGCACGGGCATAGCAGGTATCAATGATGGAGCGCACTTCTTCATCGATCATGCGCGTGGTTTCCGAGGAAAGGCGCTTGCTGTTACCGGCGCCACCACGCCCCAGGAACACTTCCTCCTGCTCATCGTTGTACTGCAAGGGGCCAAGCTTTTCTGACAGCCCCCACTTGGTGACCATGCTATAGGCCATGTTGGTGGCCCTGTGAATATCGTTCGATGCCCCCGTGGTCACACCGTCCGCACCCAAGGTCATTTCTTCCGCGATGCGCCCGCCATAAAGGCTGCAAATCTGACTCAGGATGCTTTGCTTGCTGTGGCTGTAACGATCCTCCTCGGGAAGGAACATGGTGACGCCCAGGGCTCTGCCCCTCGGAATGATGCTCACCTTGTAGACCGGGTCGTGCTCAGGCACCAGACGGCCAACGATGGCATGGCCAGCCTCGTGATAGGCAGTATTCAGCTTTTCCTTGTCGGACATCACCATGGATTTGCGCTCGGCACCCATCATGATTTTGTCCTTGGCCTTTTCGAACTCTTCCATGGTGACCCGCTGCTTGCCCCCTCTGGCGGCAAACAGAGACGCTTCGTTGACCAGGTTGGCCAGGTCGGCGCCTGAGAAACCAGGAGTGGCGCGCGCCAGCACGGCGGCATCAACACCCTCGGAAATGGGCACCTTGCGCATGTGGACTTTCAGGATCTGCTCGCGGCCACGGATATCAGGCAAGCCCACTACAACCTGGCGATCAAAGCGCCCAGGCCGCAACAGCGCCGGATCCAATACATCGGGACGGTTGGTGGCGGCAATCACGATCACGCCATCATTGCCTTCGAAGCCATCCATCTCCACCAGCAGTTGGTTGAGGGTTTGCTCGCGCTCGTCGTGCCCCCCCCCTACGCCAGCGCCACGATGGCGACCGACGGCATCGATTTCATCGATAAAGATGATGCAGGGTGATTGCTTCTTGGCCTGATCGAACATGTCACGAACACGGGAAGCACCGACCCCCACGAACATTTCCACGAAATCGGAACCCGAGATGGAGAAGAACGGCACCTTGGCCTCTCCCGCGATGGCCTTGGCCAGCAGGGTCTTACCGGTGCCCGGCTGTCCCACCATCAACACACCACGGGGTATACGTCCACCCAGGCGCTGGAATTTGTCAGGCTCACGCAGGAAGTCCACCAACTCCTTGACGTCTTCCTTGGCCTCGTCAACGCCGGCAACATCGGCGAAGGTCACTTTAACCTGATCCTCGCTGAGCATCTTGGCCTTGCTCTTGCCGAAGGCCATGGGGCCACCCTTGCCGCCAACACCGCCTCCCTGCATCTGGCGCATGAAAAACATGAACACGGCAATGATGATCAGAATCGGAAAACTGGCTACCAGCAATTGAGTCCAGATGCTCTGCTGCTCAGGCTCACTGCCACGCACCCGCACGTTGTGGGTCAGCAGGTCATCGATCAGTTTGGGATCTTCGATGTAGGGGCGAATGGTATGGAAACGGGCACCACTGGTTTTGACACCAACGATGTTGACACCACTGATGGTGACCTCGCTCACCTGCCCGGATTGCACCTCGCGGATGAAATCGGAATAAATCAGTTGCTCAGAACTGGGGGCTTGGCTGAAATTATTGAAAACCGTCAGCAGAACTGCCGCGATTATCATCCACAACAACAAGTTTTTTGCCATGTCATTCAAGGACTTATCCTCTGCGCATGCGATTTTGGTGAAGCCAGTGGGTACGGCTGGAACACTCTCCGAATACCGCCATTCTGGCACGAAATCTGCCTTTTGCCTAATACCTCAAGCACCCGAGGTCTCATCACGGCCCGGCTTCAAGGCCATTAGTATCCCCTTGTAAACAATGGCGCTTCAGCCCCTGAATCCCTTCCCCAGCAGGTACAATTCCTTGGATCGGGACCGGGAAGCATCCGGTTTTCTGCTCAACACCTGCTGATATTTCTCGCGCATTTGCTTGAGCAATCCATCAAAACCCTCACCCTGAAACACCTTCATCAACAGAGTTCCCTGGGGCTTGAGAGTCTGATCTGCAAAATCCATGGCCAGTTCCACCAATTCCATGGCTCTGGGTTGATCAATATCGGCCATACCACTCATATTGGGGGCCATGTCGGATATCACAAGGTCCACGGGGCGCCCATCCACTGCTGTCATGATCTGCTCCAGGCAGGCCTCCTCGGTAAAATCACCCTGGATGAAGTCAACCCCAGGCAGGGGATCCATGGCCAGGATATCCGAGGCAATCAACTTGCCGCCCGGCTGTATCAGGCGAGCAGCCACCTGTGACCAACCACCAGG
>JBJHAY010000009.1:0-22290 GCA_050485205.1 Gammaproteobacteria bacterium | reverse complement strand
ATGCCCAGCCGCTGCAAGGCGCGGACACTGGCGGCGACCTGCTTCGCCAGCTCCCGCACCGTCTGTAACGTAGGGCTGGGATTGTCATGCATCCATTGCCGCAGGGTGCATCCCTCGATGTATTCGCAGATGTGATAGAGAAATGCGCTGTCCGCCACCGGCTCCAGAATCTTCATCACGCCGGGATGGTCCACCCGACGCCCAACCCATTGTTCGCGCATGAAACCTTCGAGATATTGGGGGTCCTCGGAAAAATTCTGCGATGGCGCCTTGAGCACGAATTGCTGACGATAGCGTGGATGACTGGCGAGGTAGAGATGGCTGCGGGTGCCGCTGTGCAACACCCTGATGATGGTATAACCGTCCAGTCTGTTGCCGGGTTCCAGCACCGGCGGCACGGCCAACCGGGTAAGCCTGCGGTGGGACTCATCGATGTCCTCAAGCGGCAAGGCCATGACTTTGACCAGCAGGCAGCTGAGATTGTCATCGGCACCAGCGCTCAAGGCCTCCTCCACGACAGTGCGCGCCATCTTTTCCAAGGGAGCACAACTGCCTTCCCCTTCCAGCATCATTGACGAGATCTTATCCAGTGATCGCGCCAATTGCTCATGGCCAATGAATCCATGGACCCCATCAGTGGTAAAGATGAATACATCACCAACCTTCAGGCTGCGCTGTTGATAATCCACTTTCAAGTCGCAATCCATGCCCAGCGCGCGGGTAAGACTTGCCGCGCCGCTGGTAAGAGAAAGACAGTGATCCGTGGTCAACTGCAACAGGCGCCCTTCTCTGTATCGATAAACACGACTGTCGCCACAGTGCAGCAAATGAGCACTGGTGGATTTGAAAATCACCGCGGAAAAAGTGGTGACAAAGCCATTGTGCCGCGTCAAGGCGCCCTGTCCCTGGGAGTACAGCCAGGAATTGAGCGCGGACAACACTCTGGAGGAAGAGGTTTTCACGTCCCAGGATTCCGGCGTGCTGAAGTAATCCTGAATGAACGTACAAACACTGGTCTGACTGGCAAGACGAGCATTCTCACTACAGCTCACGCCATCGGCAATGGCGGCCACGGCACCCTTGACGTCCCGTGCCGACTGAGCCGGGAGCATGGCGGCAAAGGCATCCTCATTGTCTGGCTTGACGCCAGCCCTTGAGTGTCCGCCATAGAGAAGACTGAGTTGTTTGCCGCCCGCCATGTCAAGGCCCACTAGCTGTATTCAGGCCAGTCTGATCGATCAACCGACATGAATCAATTCCACGCTGCCATCTTCATTGATCTCCGCTATCTTGCCCCTGGGCTCTTCCATGAACAGCAGGATAATGAAGCCCAATACAGCAGTAGCGCCAATCACCATGAAGAAGGTGGAATAGTCGACGAAGGTCAGCACCAGCAGATACATCACGGCACCGACATTACCATAGGCGCCGGCCATGCCTGCGATCTGCCCGGTCAGACGCCGCTTGATCAGGGGTACCGTCGCGAACACCGCGCCTTCTCCTGCCTGCACAAAGAAAGAACAGCTCATGACCACTGCCACCGCCAGCGGCAGTGACCAGGATGCGTCCACCAGCGCCATCAGAAAATAGCCGGCGGCGAGACCCGCGGTGAGAATCAACAAGGTTTTTTTGCGTCCGCAGCGATCAGAAATCCACCCGCCACCTGGCCGCGACATCAGGTTCATGAAAGCATAGCTGGAGGCAATCATACCTGCCACCACCGGCTCCAGACCGAAGGTTTGCGCAAAAAACAATGGCAGTACGGACACCACCGCCAATTCTGAACCGAAGGTAGCAAAATAGAGAATATTGAGAATGAAAACCTGCTTGAACTTGTAACGATGCAGTTCCGGTACGGCCTTGGTCAACAACCCCTTGTTGGTCACCCAAACCTGTCTGAAGTCAATCAGCAATACCAGCACCAGCGCACCATAAATGATTTCGGTCACCTCCTGACTGAGGAGATTGAAGCCGGCCGGAGACACACGCCATGCCAGAATGCCCAGGCAGAGATACATGGGCAGCTTGGCCAGCAGCAACAAGTACAGATCTCCGACACTGGTGACTTCCATGGCCCCCAGGGTTTTCGGCTTGAAATAGGTCGAACCTTTTGGGGTATCCCGTACCCCGACATAAAACAGAAAGCCGAAACCCAGACTGATCAATCCAGTGAGGGCGATGGCATAGCGCCAACCGTTTTCACCCCCGAACCACAGCGCCAATGCCGGCAATGTGAAAGCTGCCACGGCTGAGCCGAAATTCCCCCAACCCCCATAAATACCCTCGGCCGTGCCCAATTCATTGGCGGGAAACCATTCGCTCACCAGGCGAATTCCGATCACAAATCCTGCGCCGATCAAGCCCACGAAAAACCGCGCCAACGCCGCCTCTGCCAAAGTATCCGCCATGGCAAACCAAAAGCAGGGGAGAGAACACACCACCAGCAACAAGGAGTACATCAAACGTGGGCCGTACTTATCGGTAAGCATGCCGATCAGCACCCGGGCTGGCACGGCAATCGCCACATTGACTGTGACCAGCGCCACGATTTCCTGCTGACTGACCCCCAGGCTCAAGGCAATGGACTGCAACAAGGGCGCGGCATTGAACCACACCAGGAAAGTGACGAAGAAAGCCATCCAGCTCAGATGCAGGATACGCATCTTGCCCTGGAAGCTGAAGAGATTGAATTTTTCCACTGACATGCAAATTCTCCGTGATGATAAACAAGCCATGAACCCGAATCAGAAAAGGGTCTTGGCCATGCCAGGAAAACAAGGGGATACTAATGACGAGGAGTTGCTGGAGAAGCGTCGCGCTGGTGGAACTCTCCCGGTCAAGCCCTTTGGCTTGCCAAGACCCAGCGCCATTACCGGGACCTTCTTTATTTCAGGTATGATCAATGCAAAACTCGAACCAAGTTTGCAAGATCATGTAATTCTCATCATTTTTTCCATACATTCTCTAACCCGTTACAAAAATGCACCATGAGATGATGCTTGATGACCCACATTCATGCACTGTGAGAAACCGATAATGCCGGATCAAGATCAGCTTCCGTTGTTTTACTCAGGACATTCCCTATCGTTTGCTTTAGCTCAGGAATGCAGGAACCACATTTGGTGCCACAACCCAAGGCCTTGCCCAGTGCCTCATGACTAGCCGCTCCATTCTTGATGGCAGCAACGATGCGGCTCTCACTGACCTGATGACAGCTGCAAATGATGCGCTCTCCACTACCGTCATCAGCACTTGCCTGCAATAATTTCCAACTGTCCGCGGACACCTCATGAATTAACAGACTCTCGATAAAGGCTGATGCGGACAAGTCCTGGCGCTTCTCAGCGGCAAATACGGCCAGTTTGATTGCGTCACCGCTGGTGAACAAGGCACGGTATTGCTTTCTGCCACCATGGGAAAATGCAATTCTCTGTTCGCCCTCGGCCTGCATTGCGCTCCATTGCGCCAACCTGTCCATTGTCGTAGGAGGGCTTTCATCGTTCCGAACCAGTAGCGCCAGCAAGTAACGCCAGCCACCACCCGGCACCGCCACACTTACCCAGTAATCGATGCCACGCAAGTCCAAGGCTTCCCTGCTCACCACCTGTGCCCAGCAGCCCACTTGTTGGCTCGACACTTTCACCGTGGTGAATTTACTTTGTGGCTGACCGGACACAGGATCAGTGACTGCAGGGAAAAGCACGCCAATGCGGCCATGAGAACTGTTCTGATCATTCCAGTGTATTGGTGCGAATATCTCACCTTCCTGTTGGCCAGGGTCGATCCTGGCCTGCAGCAGTATGGAGGATTGGCCGGCGGTCAATCTGAGCAGGCCGCCTTCTTCCGTGCCGGTTCGTGCTGCGTCCAGAGGATTGATGGCCACAAAGGGTGCCTCGATATGCCGCAGCAGCCGCGCGGAGCGACCAGTGCGAGTCATGGTATGCCACTGATCGCGAATGCGCCCGCTGTTCAGGACCATGTCCAGGTTTCTTGGTCCAGTGCCAGCCTGGCGTCCCTGAATGGCACGCAGTGATGTACGTCCAACTGGCAATCTGGCTTGCACCGCCACAAACGCAGCACGCCCGGAAGGCGTAAAGAATTTTCCATCGGCAAACAGCCGTCGCGGGCCACCCGCTTCCACGATCCTGCCGGCGGGCAAGGGCCAGCGAATGGGTTCGAGGCTGTCATACTCGGCATCCTTGATGGCGGCCAAGGCGCCAATGTTGAAGGCTCTGACAGGCGCGCCTCCGGTGCCATTTTCAATCCCGGAAAGCGTGGCATGTTCACGAAAGATTGCCGCCGGCCCTGAGTATTGAAAGTATTTGCCATGGCCCATGCGCTCGGCCACCTGACTTATGATCCACCAATCCGGACGTGCTTCACCGGGTGCTGGCAACAGCGCGCGCTGCCGTGAAATGCAGCGCTCGGAATTGGTGACCGTGCCATCTTTTTCAGCCCAGCCCTGGGCCGGCAGCAAGACATGGGCACAGGCTGTGGTGTCGGTTTTCTCTACACAATCTGACACCACCACCAGGTCACATTGCTTCAGCGCGCGCCGAAAGCGCTCGGCATCGGGCAGGCTTACCACGGGATTGGTAGCCATGATCCAGACCGCCTTGATCTCACCCCGCTCCATGGCCTCAAACATTTCCACAGCCTTCAAACCCGGCTTGCTGGCCATGTTGGGTGCCTGCCAGAAGCGGCCGACCCTGGCGACGTTGTCAGGGCTGAAGTCCATGTGGGCGGCTAGTTGATTGGCCAGACCACCCACTTCACGCCCACCCATGGCATTGGGCTGACCAGTGATGGAAAACGGTCCCATGCCCGGCTTTCCCAATCTACCGGTGGCGAGATGACAATTGATGATGGCATTGCACTTGTCGGTGCCGGTGGCACTCTGATTGATGCCCTGGGAATAGAAGGTAACGCAGCGCGGATGGCTTGCAAACCACTGGTAGAACTGCAACAAATCGGCCCTGGCCAGACCAGTGGCGGCCACCACCGAGCTCAGCTCTTCCGCCTCCGCCAGTGCTGCCTCAAACCCTTCGGTGTGATTATCAATATATTCGCAATCGAGATGATCATGCTGTCCCAGATAACCCAGCAGACCGGTGAAGACATGAGCGTCGGAACCAGGCGCGATGGGCAAATGAAGGTCTGCAATATCACAGGTGGCGGTTCGCCGCGGATCAATCACCACCACCTTCATGCCTGGCCTGGCCGCCTTGGCGGCGCTGATGCGCTGATAAAGCACGGGATGAGTCCAGGCTGCATTGGACCCCACCATCACCAGCAGATCGCATTGCTCCAGATCCTCATAGCAACAAGGCACCGCGTCCGCGCCGAAAGCGCGCTTGTAGGCGGAAACAGCGGAAGCCATGCACAATCTGGAATTGGTATCGACATTGGCGGAGCCGATGAAGCCCTTCATCAGTTTGTTGGCGACATAGTAATCTTCGGTCAATAACTGACCAGAAAGATAGAAAGCCACGGCCTGGGGACCATGGCGGCGAATGACATCGGTAAACCCTGCCGCCACCACATCCAGGGCGGTATTCCACTCTGTGCGGCAGCCATGGATCTTCGGATACAACAAACGCCCTTCCTCGCCCATGGTCTCGTGCAACGCGGAGCCCTTGACGCAGAGACGACCCAGGTTGGCGGGGTGCTCACTGCTGCCATTGACCGGCAGCAGCCGCGGACCGGTCTTTCCTGTTGCCTCGACAGCGGCACTGACGCCACAGCCAACGCCACAGTAGGGACAGGTGGTTTCGATTTCCCTTGATGCCGCGCTCACTGCTTACTCCTGCAGACTGATGACAGCCTTGCCTGCTTCCAGGCGCGCTTGATAGACCGGCACCTTGACCTCTGCATCCTCGATGCACTGGCCACTGCGCAGACTGAAATGTTGTTTGTACAGCGGTGAAGCCACCACCAACTCACCATTGATGTCACCCACGATACCCCGTGACAGCACATTGGCCTCGCCGATGGGGTCCCAGTTTCCGATTGCATACAGGGGAGGATCCTCGGCGGGCAGATAGAACAGTGCCACCTGCACGCCATCGATAAGCGCACAGACACCGGCGTTTTCCTGCAACATTTCTCCTGGGATGATGGTGCTCACAGGACAGGCTTTTCCGCGTTCACCCCTGGCCGTGGCCTGTGTTTTCCGGGAAGACGCAGGCAAGCTGTCATTTCTGGTTTCCTTAAGCCGCATGACTGGTTTTCTCCCTTGGCTTTTCCTCGGTCCTGGCTGGTCTCGGCTGGCCGCGTTCGCGCACAAACACCACATTGGTATCTTCCGCCGGACTGTTGACGAACTGAGTGAAGCGACGCAATTTCTCCGGGTCTTCCAGGGTGGTCTTCCATTCGCATTGATAGGTGTTCACCAGATGCATCATCTGTTTTTCCAATTCCTCGCAGATACCCAGCTTGTCATCAATGATCACCGCCTTGAGGTAATCGAGCCCACCCTCCAGGTTCTCCAGCCACACCGAGGTGCGCTGCAAGCGGTCGGCGGTGCGGATGTAGAACATCAGGAAGCGGTCGATGTAGCGGATCAGGGTGGCATCATCCAGGTCGGTGGCAAAAAGATCGGCGTGGCGCGGCTTCATGCCGCCGTTGCCGCATACATAAAGATTCCAACCCTTCTCGGTGGCAATGACACCAAAATCCTTGGACTGCGCTTCCGCGCATTCCCGGGTGCATCCCGACACCGCCGACTTGAGTTTGTGCGGGGAGCGAATGCCCTTGTAGCGGTTCTCGATGAAAATGGCCATGCCGACGCTGTCCTGCACCCCGTAGCGGCACCAGGTGCTGCCGACGCAGGATTTCACGGTACGCAAGGCCTTGCCATAGGCATGACCGGTCTCCAGCCCCGCTTCCACCAATTCGCGCCAGATATCCGGCAGTTGGTTGAGACGGGCGCCGAACAGATCGATGCGCTGGCCACCGGTGATCTTGGTGTACAGATCATATTTTTTGGCTACCTGGCCGATGGCCAGCAATTTGTCCGGGGTGATTTCACCGCCGGGAATACGCGGCACCACGGAATAAGTCCCGTCCTTCTGCATGTTGGCCAGGAAGGTGTCATTGGTATCCTGCAAGGGCATGTGCGGCTTTTTCAGAATATGATCGTTCCACAATGACGCCAGAATGGATGCCACCATGGGCTTGCAGATGTCGCAGCCTCGACCACTGCCATGTTTGTGCAGCAGATCATCGAAGCTGGTGATACGCTCCGACTGCATGATGTGGAATATCTCCTGCCTGGTGAAGGGAAAATGCTCGCAGACATGATTGTTGACGGCGATGCCCCGCTCCGCCAGGATCTGATCAATGGTGGACTTGAGCAATGAGGCACAGCCACCGCAGCCAGTACTGGCCTTGGTGGCGGCCTTCACATCACCAACCGATACACAACCGGCGTCGATGGCATTCACCACGTCGCCCTTGGTCACATTGAGACAGGAACAAAGAGTGGCGCTCATGGGCAGCTTCATGCCCCCCATGGCGGGCCTTTCCCCGGCATCCGCCGGCAATACCAGGGATTCCGGATTGTCCGGCAGATCCAGGTCGTTGAGGTAGTACTGCAGGAAGGTGTCATAGTCGCCACAGTCACCCACCAGCACCGCGCCGCGCAGTTTCTTGCCATCCGCGCTCAACACCAGCTTCTTGTAGACGTTCTCGCGATCGTTGGCATAGAGCAGCGTGAGGGCATTGTCAGTGATGGTGCCATGGGAGTCGCCGATGGAGCCCACATCAATGCCCAGGAGCTTGAGTTTGGTGCTCATGTCGGCACCCTCGAAGCGCTGCTCGCCGCGCAACAGGCTGCTCACCGCGGTATCGGCCATGCGATAGCCCGGCGCCACCAGACCATAGATACGGCCGTCATGGCAAGCGCACTCGCCGATGGCATAGATGTCGGGGTCACTGCTGCGGCAGTGGTCGTCCACCACGATGCCGCCGCGTTCCGCCACCGTCAGACCGGCGTCACGACCCAATTGGTCATAGGGACGGATGCCAGCGGAGAACACGATCATGTCGGTCTCCAGGCTGGCACCGTCGGCGAAATTCATGCACAGATGTTTTTCAGTGCCCTTGCTGATTTTTTTGGTGGCCTTGCTGGTATGCACGCGAACCCCGATGGCCTCGATCATCTGTCGCAGCATGCCGCTACCGCCTGGGTCCAATTGCACCCCCATCAGTCCGGGCGCGAATTCCACTACATGGGTGTCCAGTCCCAGGTTTCTGAGGGCATTGGCGCACTCCAGTCCCAGCAGGCCACCGCCAACCACCACGCCGCAAGTGGAGCTCTTGGCCCGCGCCTTGATGGCACCCAGGTCGTCGATGGTGCGGTAGGTGAGACAGCCCGGCAGGTCATTGCCGGGAATCGGTGGCACAAAGGCATAGGAACCGGTGGCCAGCACCAGCACGTCATAGTGGAACTTGCGATTGAGCGCAGTGGTGACACATTTCGTTTCACGATCAATGCTTGCCACCGCATCACCGAAATGGGCCTCTACGCCCAGCGCGCGATAGTAATCGCGGCTGGTCAGTGCCAAATCCTCGGGATTCTTGCCGTTGAAGACCTCGGAGAGGTGAACGCGATCATAGGCCGGGCGGGGTTCTGCCCCGATCACGGTGATATGACAGTCAGGCGCGGCCTTGGCCAGTTTGTCCACATAGTAGTGTCCCACCATGCCATTGCCGACTACGAGTACTTGTGTGCTTTTCATGCTTTCCCCAAAAAAAAAGCCCACGAAGCCAGAAGACTTCGTGGGCATCATTACCCTGATGGCGCCAGCCATCAACAGATGGCGGTGGCACCTGGTTCTGAGCGGATCCGGGAGATCAGAGAGCCGTCAAAACCCTTGCACCTGAACCAAAGCATGAAATATGCCAAACATGCCCAGACATCCCACGCCGCCTCAGCGCATGTAACAAGCCATTGTTTTTATGACTTTTTTCGTCTTATGGTTGGCAGCACGAAAGGAAAGCAGCGCACTTTTCGTTATGATGGCCCATGCATCAGGGCTATCTGTGCAAGGGCAGTCAAGACCATCGTGCACAAATATGGTGCAAATTTTTCTCTCCTCGCACTACCCCGGATATCTATCGGGTATTCCTGTTTGAGTGGCCGAGATTGGAAAACAAGCACAACATCCGGGATGGCGCCGACTGATCAAGTAGAGGCGAGCATGTGATCAGCACCCAGTTCAATGCCCTGCTCGAACTGCCAGGGCCTGCCGTGGAGGTTTTCCGGCTTGGCATCACGGCTGGGACTGTCGACACCAAGCGCGCGGGCCGCCTCGCGGTAGAGGTCGGTCCGCCAGATCTGCTGCACCAGGGTGCGGCTCTGCTCCACCGCGATAGGTTTGCCGATCAGGTTGCCTGTCTGGCGCACCATCCACTCTGCCTGGGAACGCCAGGGAAAGCCGGCCTGGTAACGCCAGAACACATGAAAATCCGGCATGCTGGCCGGTGCCATGCCCTTGCTGAAGCAGTAATTGCCAGTAAGGGACGGCAGCAACATGCCGACAGGAAGATTGAGGTATTCGCGGCGGCTCAGCATCTCCGCGACATTTTCTCTTTGCCCCGGCTCAACCAGCAGGCGGCTGGCCTCCATCAGCGCCATTCTCAGCCGCAAATGGGTGGCGGGATAGTGATTGTGCCAATGCTCGGTAACACCCAGTATCTTCTCCGGTGCATTGTTCCAGATCTGGTAACCAGTGGCGGCCACCGAGCCGATGCCCTGTGCCACCGCAACACTGCTCCAGGGCTCCCCCACGCAGAAGCCGTCGATCAGCCCTCTGGCCAGACTGTCGCACATCTGCTCGGGCGGCAACACAATCAGCCGGATGTCCCGATCCGGATCGATGCCGCCAGCCCGCAGCCACTGCCGCATCAGGTAGGTGTGCATGGAAAAGGCATGTACAGTGGCAAAGCTCAGTGGTTTGCGGCTATCCTCGATGAGCCGGGTCAAGGCTCTGGCTGCCGCCAGGGCATCGGGCACCACACCATCGCATTGCAGGCCCAGGCGCTCCCACAGCGTGTTGGCAACGGTAATGGCATTCCCGTTCAAGCTCAGACACAAACCAGTCAACAGCTTGCCGCGAATACCGCCAATGCCGAGGGCGCTGGCAATGGGCAGCGGCGCCAGCAACTGGGCGGCATCCAGGTCTCCCACCACCAGCTTGTCGCGCAGATTGGCCCAGGACACTTCCCGCGCCAGTTGCACCTGCAAGCCATAGCGTTCGTAGATACCCGCCTCCTTCGCCAGGATCAGGGGCGCGCTGTCACTCAGACGCATGAAACCGAGCTTCAGTTCAGGATGTTCCGCCGGTGGCAATTGATGGGGCTTGGCAATCATTTACTTGTTCCTGGGTTCGTCGTCGGCGGCAACAAGGGATGCGAGTGTTTCCACCACGGTGCGGGCCACCACGGCCAGACGCTGGTTGTTGTTCATGGCCAGCCGCAACAACAACTGATGGGCCTGTTCTTCGTTGATACGCTTCTGCTTCATCAACAGACGCTTGGCCTGTTGCACCAACTTGCTTTCTTCCAGCGCGTTGCGGGCGCTGTCCAGTTCCTCGCGCAGCCCCTGGAAAGCTCGAAACTGGGCCATGGCGACATCGATCACGGGCTTGACCCGGGCTGGATTGATGTCCTCGGTGAGGTAGGTACTGATTCCTGCCGCCACCGCCTGACGAATGTAGTCGGGATCGTCCTCCTGCCCGAACATCACCATGGCAGTGGGATTGTGGCGGTTGACCACGGACAGACTCTCCAGGACGTCGCGGCCCGGAGATTGCAGGTCGATCAACACCACATCGGGTTTCAGTTGGTCGATCTGGTAGAGCAGCCCGGCGGGAGCGGTAATCACCGCCAGCACTTCAAAGCCGGCAGCCTTGAGATGCTCCTCCACCTGGGCAGCTCTGTTGGGATCATCATCCACCAGCATGACGCGCACTGGCGTTGAATCTTGGGAAACATTCAATCGAGGCTATCCTGTATCACTGAGCTCCTTCCTTGAACAATTCATGCAATTAAAATACCAGATTGAAACCGAGCCAAAGCTTGTCGGTATCCACCCCATGCCCCCTGGTTCTGTAGGAAGCCAGGCGATACTCAAAATTGAAATGGCTGTTGAACTGGTAACTGCCGCTCAGGTTCCACTCCCGGCCATGATCGGCACTCCCCCGCGCGGCACTGAAATCGTGCCAGGTGAGTGCCACCTTGAACTTGTCGACAGCTGTGGCGGCTCCCAGGTAGACATCCTCCACCCCATTCACCGGTGTAGCCAGAAACATGTCGGCAAAACCCTGAAATTTATGCAGCGTGGACAAGGGAGTGGCAAAAGCCACCCGCCCGCCGTCACTGCCGAGGGATTCGAAGCCTGCCAGCAAGGTCACGGGTCCGGCCGGCAAGGAGGCCTCCATGGCATGGTAATCGGCCCGGTAGCGGTTGGGATTGTCTCCATGATCCGTCTGGCTGGCATAGGTGGCACTGAGATTGAGGGCAGCGACTTTACCGGTGTAGGTCAGGCCACTGGTGAAGGAAGAATCCCTGGGGCCATTGCGGAAATCCAGGGCATAGACAAAGCCACTCAAGCTGCCCCAGGGCCGGGTGGCCGCGACCAGCAGGGCATGGGAGTCGCCACGATAATTCTTTTGCTGGATGCTGTGGCCACTGCCCCCGAAGATGCGGTTCACATTCCACAGGTAGCTGTAATCAACACTGAAGCCATCGCTGTTGAAGCGATAGTTGAGGGAGTCGTAGGTCTGCTCGTTCTGACGCCAGGCAACACTGCCGAGAAAGCGCTGGGTGCCATGGTTGAGACGCTGGCGGCCCAGGGTCACAGTGGTTCTGTCGCTGAACTGGCGCCTTACCCAGGCCTGGTTCAGCTCTGTGCCACTGGGGTCCGGCACCACTGACCGGGCTCCCCGGTAATCCCCGATGATGAAGGAATCATATTTATCCCCCAGGGCGAGGACATTGTCGACTTCGGCCAGCATGCTAAAACCATGCAGTGCCGGGGTTTCCAGGGTGAAACGCGAGCGTAGGGTCGACGCGGCCGCATCGCGCAAGGCATTGTCCTGTTCCACGCCCTCGAAGCGATAGCGGAAATCCAAGTTCAGCTTGCTGTCGGCCAGCCATTGACGAAAGGTGTCTGTGGTCTGGGCAGCGGCCGGGGCCGAAGCCAACACCATCATGCAGAAGGCAGCTGTGATTGATGACACTTCCACCGCTCGTTCCAATATTGCTTCAGATTTCATGACATTGATCTCCTTGCTCTGCTGGGGGTCGTGAAGCGCCACCCATCACGCGGGCAAAAAAAAAGCCTGTGCCCCAAAGGGGCACAGGCTTCATCACCTGAGGCGGCATGGCACCAGCCAACCGCCAGGATCAATTCAAAGTACAGGAGGAGGAGTACTGATGAATTGTCTCAGCCGAGACCAATCAAAAACCGGGCCAACTATTAAACTTCCTTGATAATCATATTGTTATGCGTAATTACTGGTGTTTGCCGCGACTCAGGACCATATCAATGGCATCATTTCGGGTGCAGGAATGCCCCATGGCCGCACAACGCTGGTGCTGGAGCCAGCGTGAATATTACGCCAGCGTTCCTGTCCCGACCGCCACAGCCAAGCCTTGGGCGACATGTCGAAAACCCACAACAAAAACCGACAATGTGGAAAAACCTACAGGAGTCACACATGAAATACCTTGCGCTGGTCTATTACCGGGAAGCCATCATCGATGCCATGAGTCAGCAGGAATGGGATGCCTTGAACCAGGAGTGCATCGCCTGTGTCGCCAATCTATCGGAGAACGGACATTTCCTGGACGGCACCCCACTGCAGCCGGTGGATAGCGCCACCACGGTGAGGGTGCGGGATGGCAAGACCCTGGTCACTGATGGCCCCTTTGCCGAGACCAGGGAGCAGTTGGCGGGTTTTTATCTGTTGGAGGCACGGGATTTGAACGAGGCCATTCAACTGGCTGGCAAGATTCCCCCGGCCAGGCTGGGCAGTATCGAGTTGCGGCCGCTGCGGGAGTTACGGGCCGATGCCAACGACAAGTAGCCCGGATATTGCAGGGTTAACAAGGGGCACATGGTCATGCCGCCTTGACTGAAGGTCAAGGTTGCGCGTTGTTCACCGTGGCTTGATCGGAATCACCACTTCCATCCGCGCTCCCTGGTCTGAGTTACTGAACTGGCAATGGCCGGCTAGATCAGCCACCCGCTTGCGGATACTGTTCAAGCCGAAACCTCTGTCAGCGGGCATCGATTCCGGATAGCCGACGCCATCATCCTCGATGCAAAGCCGGATTTCCGCCTCACGCAGGTCAATGGCCACTGTCATGGCAGTGGCCCGTGAGTGTTTGATGACGTTGCTGACGGCTTCGCGCAACAACGAGCCCAGCGCCTTGTAGTGCCGGTAATCGATCACCTGATCGCTGCCATCGTATGACTCGATCGGCCACTTCAGGGTGATCCCGGCGGATTCCAGCCTGTGCAGGCTCTCCATTCGCAAATCGGCCAACAACTCGCTCGCCTTGACTGCTTCTCCGGCGATACCCTTGACGATGGCGCGGATGTCGGCCATGGCCCCCTCGATGGCTGCACGCAAACCGGATTCCCCGGCATGCAATCCCGTCAGTAACCTGGCACCCACATCATCGTGCAGATCCTGGGCGATGCGCCCTCTTTCCTCTCTCACCCCCCTTTCATAGGAGTCCCTGCTGGCCTCCACCTGCGCGATGAGCTTCACCAGCTGTGCCGCCAGGCGCACGGACTCCTGCGAAAACAATGTCTTGCCTGCCCTGGGGTAGCGTGCCTGCAACGCCGGCGCGCCCGCAACCGCGGGAATCAGCAGGCTGGTGCCATCTTCCCCTATGCTGACCTCGGACAATTCACGGCCCACGGCCTTCACTTCCAGGGGATCGAACAATTGGCTGATCAGCAAACGCCAGCGACTGGCACGCTCTGCCGACATGGGCGCCATGGCCACGTGCATGGCCGCATCAACCAATTCATGAGGTGCCAAGGCCTTGTTGCCCCGCAGCAATCTGCCGGCAAAATCCCGCAGCGGCAGATAGAAGAAGCCGATGATGAAGAAGGCCAGCCCCAGGGCAGGAATACGCTCCAAGCCCACCACGGCAATGAAGGCCGCATCCAGCAGCACCAGCAACAGGGCTCCCAGCGAGTAGAAAAGAAAACGAAAGGCCCAGTTGCCAACATCGAACAAGCGGTAACGGGTGATGCCCGCGGCCAGTCCCAGGTAGATCACCAGGAACAGCAGGAAGGCATAACCCTGGGACACCGCCACATCCGTGCCAAGCACCAAGGGCAGTGCATTGAGCACAATGAAGCCGCCAGCCCCCACCAACACCGACAGGCCCAGCCAGGACAAGGAGGCCCTGGCCGCCGGATTACCCTGGGTGGCAAAAAACTGTCCGCCCAGGGCGATGCAGATACCGATCATTTCACACAGGGTTATCAGGTTGACATTGGCCCATCCCGGCAGCAGGCCCGCCATCGACAGCACGGTCCATGTGGCGAAAAACAGCACCTGGGCCAGCATGATGCCACGCCAGTGCCGCAAAGGTACCGGATAGATCAGAAACAGGGCGATCATCACCATGCCGAACAGTGAGGCACCCAACTCGTTGAGGCCTCGCAGCCATTGAAACAAGGTGAGCGGCAGCGCGAGTTCCCTGGTGGTGTAGATGGCGGCGGCAAAGGTGAACATCAGGGTGGAGACGCCGCTCAATGCGAACAGCCTGGCCGCCCAGTCCCGGGACCGCAGGGACCAGATCCAGCCCGAAATCAGCACCGCGCCGAATCCAACGATGACCTGAATCCAGAACAGGGCGGGCAAATCCAGCCATCCCATTGTCCGTGGATGGAAACTCGACTCAGTACCATTCCTTGTCACATGAAGTTCATCTCCTGCCAGCAGGTCCGCCAGGATGGCCTGCCGCTGAAAAAACAACGCCAGTTCCTCGCCACTGACAATTTCTCCTGGCTCCTCGATCAGATCAAGCGCCTCGATTGTCATGCTGGCCTGCGCTGAACTCAGCACATCCCCCACCTCAAAGCCAAGTCCCCAACGCAAATGTGCGCTGGCAAGTTGGACTGCCGCAAGAACAGCAAGCATGGAAAACAGAAGCAAACCACCCAGGAGGACGCCGGGGGCATTTTTTATTGTTGCCACGATGGAGGATCATTCCATTCGAATAGTGAATGGCCGGGATGATGCCACGCCGCACGGGGCCAGGCAAACCATTAACCATCACTTGCGCTGGCAACCGCGGGAGCAAGGGAGCTGCATCCAGGTCAGTGATGACTCAGTGCTTGACTGGCTTATGGCGCGCCACTGGAAGTCCGCAAATTGAGTACATGGGCTGTCAGCAGTTCTATTTCAATTGCGGTGAGATTCTCTTCCTGGGCTGGACATTGGGACTCGACGCCATGGGTCGTCACCAGGCGCACGCTCATCATGGCGCCGCCATGCTGCCAGTAGTCATCGGTGAGATCCGAGGCACCGAGCAGAAGGTTGCCCTTGCCCTCGGGACCATGACATGCAACACAATGGGTCGTGTACAGTCTCTCACCCACCTCATGGAACAGCCCACTGTCCTCGCCAGTGGCCATGGCCCGCACGTAGGCCACCAGTGCTCCCATGTCCACCTCGCCCATTTTACCGCCCTGACCGGGCATGATGCTGTGGCGACCATGGGTGATGGTCTGGCGAATTGCCTCCAGGGAGTCGCCATAGTCGAACACACCCTGAACCAGATCCGGCGCTCCGCGCACACCTGCGCGGGCATCGATGCCATGGCATCTGGCGCAATGGCCTGCAAACAATTCCTCCCCAAGCGCCATGGCCATGGCATCTTGGATCAATTCCTCTGCTTGCTGATTCTCGAAGCTGATGCTCCTGGCCCGCAGGGCCTCCAGTTGTTCCACTGTCATCGCTGGAATATCAGAACCGCCGCAACCAGGCAATGCAATGCTACCGAGCAGGAGCGCTACCCAGCCCATTGGCAATCTGTAATTTTTCATTTTCTCATCCCCCTCACCATGGCCAGCCTCCATCACACCTTCCTGCACCAAGCCATCGGCAGTGAGTATATCCAGTACGAATAGTGGTGATTCTCTCCCATATTACATCGCTGTCATTAGACAAAAATCAAATGATGGCCAAAACGCACAAACTGAAGAATTTGATAATTGAGCAAAGCGCTTTATGAAAATTGGTATTAACGATGCCAATTCAGCCTGTGACCATTATCATGCCGCGGGCTATTTTTGGTCTTTCATTTCATTTGTGAATGGTTGATCATTACTCGCGCGCTAGTCCGCCATCCAGCTATAACAGGAACGTTGCATGAATCTCAGGATAGATACCAACGAAAACAAGCCCACGGCTATCAAGCGCCATCTTTCCATCACTTTCAGCACGATGGTATTTTTTCTTCTGACCCATGGCAGTTACTTGCCATCATGGATCAGAGTGTCATGTGGTGCCGTGGTGATACTCAGCCTGTGTTACCTGCATTTGCTATTCCGCAAACAGGCACTGGCCGGTTGAGAGCGGCGTAAGGGCATGGCGGTATCCTTCCCTTGATCCGCCCGCTGCCCGAATACTGAGCAGGCACACCCCGAAGCATGGCGGCCGAAGCCCCAGGCATCTCCATGTGATTGTCGATCAGACATTAATTGTTATAACATAACAATTTTTGCGAATGACGACCGACTCATGAGCACCATGAAATCAGTATCACCTTGTTCCAGGCCAACCCGCCTGTGGCGCGCGAACAGCCTGTTCACTCAAGGCCTTGGGCCGCGCCTCGGTGTCTGCCTGATGCTGTTGGCCTGGCTGTGGGCCATGGTGGGATGGGCCCTGTAGCATGAGCATGATTCGATTCGAGAATGTTACCGTGGCGTATCGACGCCATCCGGCACTGCATCATCTCAACGCCACCTTGCCCGCGGGATCACTGACTGCCATCGTCGGCCCCAACGGCGCCGGTAAAACCAGCCTGCTCAAGGCCATCATGGGGCTGCTGACGCCCGTGGAAGGAGCCATCGATCTCGGTGAGTTCAATGTCTCGGACATCGCCTATCTGCCTCAGCAGCACACGCTGACCCGTCAGTTTCCCATCACCGCCTGGGACTTTGCGGCCAGCGGCCTGTGGTCTGTGATCGGCGCCTGGCGCGGCACCGGCAAGCAGCAGCACCGGGCTGTGTCCCTGGCCATGCGCAAGGTTGGTCTCAGTGGCTTTGAAAACCGCCCCATCGCCACACTATCCGGTGGGCAATTACAACGCCTGATGTTCGCCCGCCTGCTGTTGCAGGACAAACCGATGGTGTTGCTGGACGAGCCCTTCAACGCCATCGACGCCCGCACCACCCAGGATCTGCTGAGCTTGATCGGCGACTGGCATGGCCAACAGCGCACTGTGGTGGTGGTGACTCACGACCTGGACCAAGTCCGCGGGCACTTCCCCCAGACCATGCTGTTGGCCCGCGAACTGCTGGCCCATGGTCGCACCGCCGAGGTGTTGAGCGCCGACAATCTGTTACGGGCACGGCGACTGTGCGAAGCTTTTGATGAATCCGCGCTGCCCTGCACGCTCAATGCGGCGGCGGGAGGTGCCTGAGATGCCCACGTTGTCCTGGCTGCTGGACCCCTTCCTGGATTTCGAGTTCATGCGCCGCGCCCTTGTCGGCTGCCTGGCCATGTCTCTCGGCGCCACGCCGATAGGGGTGTTCATGATGCTGAGACGCATGAGCCTGATGGGGGATGCCATAGCCCACGCCATCCTTCCCGGTGCCGCTCTTGGTTACCTGCTGGCAGGCTTTTCCCTGCTGGCCATGACCCTGGGCGGCTTGCTGGTGGGTCTGGCGGTGGCCCTGCTGGCGGGCATGGCCAGCCGCTACAGCAATCTAGCGGAAGACGCGAGCCTGGCGGTGTTCTATCTGCTGTCCCTCGCCATTGGCGTCGTGCTCATTTCCACCCGGGGCGGCGGCATCGATCTGCTGCATGTCCTGTTCGGCTCGTTACTGGCGCTGGATGATGCCACGCTCTTGCTGCTTGCTGGCATCACCAGTCTTTCCCTGCTGACCCTGGCTGTGTTCTACCGCCCCCTGGTGCTGGAAAGCCTGGACTCACTCTATCTGCAATCCGTGAGCCGCTTCAGCTCCTTGACTCATGGGGTGTTCCTGAGCCTGGTCGTACTAAACCTGGTTGCCGGCTTTCATGCCCTGGGGACACTCATGGCGGTTGGCATCATGATCATGCCTGCCGTCACCGCCCGCTTCTGGTGTGAAGACCTGGGCGGCATCCTGGCCGTGGCGGTGCTGAGCGCCATGTTGGGCAGTATCGCAGGCCTGCTGCTTTCCTATCACCTGAACCTGCCTGTCAGCGCGGCAATCATTCTCTGCCTGGGGGCCTGTTACCTGCTGTCTTTTCTGGCAGGCAGCGCCGGCGGATTACTGCCGCGCCTGTTCCCCGGCCGTCATCTTGAGGCATGAATATGCGGTTACAGCACAACAGCAATGGCATCATCAGGCGGTTGGCCACCGGTATTCTGTATCTGCTGTTGTGCGCAACAGTCTGCTCCAATGCAGCCGAGGCCGACCAGCAGCGTCTGAAGGTGGTTGCCACTTTCAGCATCCTCGGCGATCTGACGTCTGCCATCGGTGGTGAACACATCGAATTACGGGTGCTGGTGGGCCCAGACAGTGATGCCCATCTCTACCAGCCGCCCCCCGCCGATTCGCGCTTGCTGCATGATGCCGATGTTATCGTCATGAATGGCCTCGGTTTCGAAGGCTGGATGACACGGCTGGTGACGGCTTCAGGCACCCGCGCAATGCTCGTCATCGCCAGCACTGGCATCGAGCCACTGTTCCTGGAAGGGGACGGTGGCATTGAGCCCGACCCCCATGCCTGGCACGAAGTGGCCAATGTGCGGCGCTATCTGGACAACATCGCTACCGCGCTGATGACCGCCGATCCACGCCATGCCGAGGAGTTCGCAGCGCGGCATGCCTCCATGGCCGCACAGTTGGCAGTCTTGGAAAACGAAATTCTTACAACCGTTGCGCGGCTGCCGGCAACCCAGCGCACCATCGTTACCAATCACGATGCCTTCGGCTATTTTGCCCGCGCCTATGGGCTCCATTTCATTGCCCCCCTCGGCATGTCCACTGAGAGCGATGCCTCGGCGGCGGCAGTGGCAGGACTGATCAGACAAATCCGGGAACAAGAGGTGAGAGCCGTGTTCCTGGAAAACATCAGCGATCCGCGCCTGATGCAACAAATTGCCCGCGAGGGCGGCGCCCGCATCGGCGGCACCCTCTATTCGGACGCCCTCTCGGCGGCCGATGGACCTGCCGCCACCTGGCTGGACATGATGCGCCACAATCTGCTCACCCTGATGGAGGCCCTAGCCCGATGAGTTCTTTACCTGGCATTTGCGGGACGCGCATTGGCCTATAGGCCAAAGCAGGAGCAACAACACTGAAGTTATGGAGCGGGGTATCGGGGGGCTTCTTCAAAAACCGTCTGCGACAGGATGTCGCAGCCGGAGCCCCCATGGATGGGTTCACGGCGATTTTTGAAGAAGCCCCCCGATGGCTCGCCCTGCCAACAAACTTGCATTACAGAAAGAACCGAGAATAAAACAGAAAAGGCTAGCTACGGAGAAGTGAAAGGTCGCCTGCAAGTAGGACCCTAAAGAGATAATGAATTATTGATCACGAAATGAGGAAAACAACAATGCCCAACAAAATTCCAGTAACCGTACTGACCGGCTTTCTCGGCAGCGGCAAAACAACTCTGCTCAATCGCATCCTCACCGAATCTCACGGCCAACGCATCGCCGTGATCGAAAACGAATTCGGAGAGGTGGGCGTGGACCAGGATCTGGTCATCAATGCCGACGAAGAAATCTTCGAGATGAACAACGGCTGTATCTGCTGCACCGTGCGTGGCGATCTGATTCGCATACTCGGCAACCTGGTCAAGCGCAGGGAACGCTTCGACCGCATCATTCTTGAAACCACAGGCATGGCTGATCCCGGCCCCGTGGCCCAGACTTTTTTTGTCGATGCCGATATTCGTGATGAATTTCAACTGGACGGCGTGATCACCCTGGTGGACGCCAAACATATCGGGCAGCACCTGGATGACAGTGACGAGGCGCTTGCCCAGATTGCCTTCGGCGACCTGTTGGTTCTGAACAAGACTGACCTTGTCACCCAGAAACAACTGGATGACTTGCAAAAACGCCTCATCGACATCAACCGCATGGCACGCATTATCCCCGCCCGCATGGCCGATGCCCCGCTGGACCTGGTATTGGATGTGGGAGGCTTCGATCTGGACCGCGCCCTGGAAACCCGTCCCGCCTTTCTGGAACCGGAATACCCCTTCGAGTGGGGCGGCATCTTCCAACTGAATGCCGGAGAGCATCACATGGTGCTTGACCGGGGGCCAGACCCCACCATGGCATTGACAATCGGCAAAGTCGCGGATGCCAGCCAGGAAGCGTTGATGGACAATGCCGAGCGCGTGTTCAAATATTTCTCCATGCCGACAACTGATATTGCCAACGGAAATTCCCTCGCGCTGGACACGCATTGCCTGCTGCGGCTGGACGAAGGCGATCATTACTCCTATCGGATCCGCATCACTGAACCAGGCTATTATGCCTTCTTTACCCAGCATACCCCGGAGGAATTCAATATCCACTGGCGGGATAGCGCCAACACCCCTCTCCTGCCCAGGCAGGAGCATTTCTTCAATGCCGGACACACCCATGATGACACTGTCAGTTCAGTGTCGCTCACATTCCCCGGCAACCTCAACGAGCAGCGTTTTTCCACCTGGATGCAGGTACTGATGCAAAGCCAGGGTCAGGATATTTTCCGCACCAAGGGCATTCTCAGCTTCGACGGCGAAGACCGCCGCTTCGTTCTGCAAGGGGTGCACATGTTGCTGGAGGGACAACCTGGCAAACCATGGGGAGACGAACCGCGCAACAACCGGCTGGTCTTCATTGGCCGCAACCTTGACGAAGAATTTCTGGAAGGAGCATTCAAGGCATGCCTGGTATGAATTCAGATATGGCACCAAGATTCACGCTAATCCAGCACCACGTCCTCGATGGCTTTCCAGTCGCCCTGTCCTGGACTTCCTCTGGCCGAACACTCGCTGCCGCGTGCAGTGAAGGCAAGATAATGCTCGTCAATATCGATGGCAACCACGCTCCCATCGAATGGCAGGCACACGACCAACCCTTGCTGGCCGCTGCCTGGCATCCGTCGGATGCATTACTGGCCACATCCGGCCAGGATGGAGTGGTGAAATTCTGGCGTTTAGAATCAGACCTGAGACCAACACTGGTCAATGTGCTGGCGACAACCGATGCCTGGGTGGAACACCTGGCCTGGCGGCCGGACGGACAATACCTTGCCGTGGCCTCGGGACGTGACGCACAAATCTTTTCTTCTTCTGGCGAACAGGTCAACCGGCTGCGTCATGAGGCCAGCACCATCGCGCATCTGGCCTGGCATCCTCGCGGCACCGCGCTTGCCATCAGCGGTTATGGCGGAATCGACATCATCACTGGGGCCGCCCACACCCCCGCGCGCCGGAAGCTGTCGTGGCAGGGCTCCCTGCTCAAGTGTGTCTGGCGCCCCGACGGCAAGGTGCTCGCCGCCACCTGCCAGGACAATGCGGTGCATTTCTGGCGCCTGAAGGAAAACCGGGATGCCAGCATCAGTGGCTATGACATCAAACCCCTCGCGCTGGATTGGAGTCCCGACAGCCGTTATCTGGTCACCGGCGGCAGCCCCGACATCACCACTTGGCGCTTTGACCAGAACGGACCGGAAGGTAGCGCGCCATTGGCGCTGACCGGGCATGCACGCCCTGTGACCCATCTCACGGTCCAGCGTCACAATGGCATGGTGGCCAGCGGTTGCAAGGCGGGGCAGGTGATGATCTGGCCCAGTGCCACGGCGAGAAAACCGCTGCAAGTAATGCAAAGTCAGGCAGCAATAGCACAACTGGTCTGGCACCCAGCCGACGCCGGCTGGCTGACCTCGGTGGACCAACAGGGCCATCTGGAAATCTGGACCGCCAGTACGGCATGACCCTTGCCGGCGCAACCGCCCGGTTCGCCGGTGACCACATGGAACCACAAACGGCCTTTTCAGGTATGACTTGTCTCAGACAAGCACGCAGGGCTCAAGGGAGG
>JBJHAY010000008.1:10541-22626 GCA_050485205.1 Gammaproteobacteria bacterium | reverse complement strand
ACTTGCTTCTTGCTTGAGCTCTGCATTCGAATTGTGCGCAACTCTTCCAGAGCCCACTGAGCCGGTTTTCCCTCGCAGCGTCCACCAATATCGTAAGCCAGGGAGCGGTCCCCCCTTCCCCCCGCTTTGAAGCGTTTTCCCGGGCGTCGTCAGGACGGATTCAAGCGAGGACTGTCTGAGGAGCGCAGCGACGAGTTCCGCAGCGCCGTCCTGGCGGCGTCCGGAGGCTGAAGGCGGGGGGCAGGGGGGACCGATCCCTGGCTGGCCACCGAAGGGCGGGTCACGACACAAAAACCAACCGAGTACCGCTCCCTGGCTGACCAACAAAGGGCGGGTGCCAAGACAAAACCTACCGAAGCAAAACGTGGACACCACGCAAGGGCTGACAACCAAAGGGTGGGAACACAAAAAAGATCACTGAAGCCGACTAGTACCACTGGTCGCGAGCAGGGCTCGCTCCTACAGGATTTCTGTGGGAGCGCGCACTGCCAGAGATCACTGCCAGGCTGGCTGTCAGGAGAGGCCCAGTCCAGCCCGCAAGTTTTGCCAAAAGCCACCAGAGCGGGCTTGGCCATTATCCGCAGTCTTGGCCGGTGAAGCGACCTGTGCCGCCTGCCGTTGCCCCTCGCTCCGGTTCCGGCTGCGACGCTTGGCGCCAGTACGTGCCGACACATCATCCCGCTGCTGGCCATTGGCACTTGCCCCGCGCCGGGCCTCAGTGCCACGACCGTTACGTTGGGCATCTGCACCACGACCGTTGCGCTGGCCGTTGGCCGACCGCTGCTGACTGCCGTCACCACGCCGCGGTTGCTGACCATTCGCCTTGCCACGATGCATGCCATTGGCCCGCGGATTCGCTTTTATCGGCTGTGCAACAGCCTCCACCACAGGTTCGACGGCAAGTGGTGCCAATACCATCGGGGCTGGGAGGCGGGCAGCATCCATGCGCGGCACTTTTTTGTTAATCAGGCGTTCAATATCCCGCAGCAGGCGGCTTTCGTCCTGTGCCACCAGGGAAATTGCCACGCCACTGGCGCCCGCGCGGCCGGTGCGGCCGATGCGATGCACATAATCCTCGGACACATTGGGCAGATCGAAATTGATCACCTGCGCCAATTGTTCAATATCGATGCCGCGCGCCGCGATGTCCGTGGCCACCAGCACCTGAATCCGGTTCTGTTTGAAGTCGTCCAGGGCCTTGGTGCGTTGATTCTGGCTCTTGTTGCCATGAATGGCGGCGGCACTGATGTTGTCCTGGGCCAGGCGCTTCACCAACTTGTTGGCGCCATGCTTGGTACGGCTGAAAACCAGGGTCTGTTCACTGTTGAGACGCAGCAGATGGCTCAACAGATTGGCTTTTTCTTCCTTGTCCACCAGGTAGGCCTGTTGTGTGATGGCCTCCACCGTGGAGTTGCGCGGGGCCACGTCGATTTCCACCGGATCCTTGCAGAAGGTCTTGGCCAGGGCGCGAATCTCGTTGGAAAAAGTGGCGGAGAACATCAGGTTCTGGCGTTGTGTCGGCAGCAGGCGGATCACGCGGCGGATGTCATGGATGAAACCCATGTCCAGCATGCGGTCGGCTTCGTCCAGCACCAGGATTTCCAGTGCGTCGAACCGCACCGCGTTCTGCTGGTGCAAGTCCAGCAGTCGACCGGGGGTGGCCACCAGAATGTCGGTGCCCTTGCGCAGGGCCATCATCTGGGGGTTGATCTTGACGCCACCGAACACCACGGTGGAGCGAAGTTTGTCATGGCTGCCATAGGTGGCGATGCTTTCCTGCACCTGAGCCGCCAGTTCCCTGGTGGGGGTCAGCACCAGGGCACGAACCTGATTGGGGCCGGCGGACTTGCCGGCGCTCAGCAATTGCAGCAGGGGCAGGGTGAAGCCGGCGGTCTTGCCGGTGCCGGTCTGGGCTGCCGCCATGACATCGCGGCGGCTGAGGATGGCGGGAATGGCCTGGGCCTGAATTGGGGTGGGTTGGGTATAGCCAGTGGCTTCAACAGCTTTCAGCAGGGAAGCGGACAACCCAAGGGTATCGAAACTCATAAATAATTTTCTCTAAAACTACGTCAATAAGACGGCCACGGCATCACGCGCGCGGCCGGCCGCTACCAAGCTGGCGTCATAGACGTCCAAAGGGTACCGGCGTGCACGGGTGTGCATTGAATCTATAGGGACTTTTCGTGTCGACGCACCCATTACGCGGGGCTCATGACACTGAACAGGGAAAGGCGGGGAATCGACGTGAAGACGAAACTGGCAGAGCACTCCGGGGAGATGCTGAACCGACCTTATCGGCTATGGACAATGCACGTGATGAACTGAAGCGGAGCTGTCTAGTGCATCACGGGGCGTGACTCTAGCATGGCTGGGCGCAAATAGCCAACTTCTTTTCAATTCCGCTCGCTGTCATCAGTGGCATGAAGGTTATCTATCTGGTCTGACCGGCACATCGACACATCGCGTAAAAAAACGGGCACCTGTGGTGCCCGCCAATTACATCGCAAGGGGTCGAAAAATATTTCAAGCAGATATTCGTTCAGAAACGGTAGCGTACACCAACATCGAAGCTTCGCTCGGGGCCAATGTAGATGCCCTGACGCAGGCTGGCGATGTAGCGCCGGTCAGCCAGGTTCTTGACCGCTGCGTTGACACTCAACTGGTCGCTGAAGGTATAGAGCATGTACAGGTCCATCAAGGTGTAACTGGGCACTTGCCCGGTAAAGAAGCCGGTGACACTCTCGCCGATTGCAACTGAGTTGTTGACGTCTGTGAACTGGTCCCCGGTATGATGCAGGTTGAAACCGGAGCGCAAACCGCCATTTTCATATTCCAGCAGCATGTTGGCAGTCCACTTCGGTGTGTAGGGAATGCGGTTGCCGGCCGGCGTGGTGATATTGCCATTGCGGTCGAGGCGGTTGTCACTGAATTCGGCATCGGCCACATAGGTGGCATTGGTGTTGAGGCTGAAGCCGGCACCGAGATCAAACCCGACGCCGAACTCCAGACCCTGGTGGATGGTCTTGCCACCATTGGTGACCTGGAAAACTGACTGGCTGTTGGCGGGAATGATCTGGTTGTCGAAGTCCATCCGGAACAGGGCCAATTCGTAACTGATGCGATCCACGCCACCGCGCAGGCCAAGTTCAATATTGACCGATCTTTCTGCATCGAGCTCCTGATCACGCAGGCCGTCCAGGGCATCACCGTTGAGAGCTGGTGAGAAGGCCTTGTAGACACTGCCGAACAACTGCACCTCAGGGACTACCTGCCAGGTTGCGCCCAGGCCTGGCATCACCTCGGTATTGGAGGTTTTTGCCCTGTTGCCCTGGGCCACGGTCAAGCGCCGGTCCTTGCGTTCCTGTTCATAGGTCTCCACCCGCAGGCCCGCGGTGATGGCAACGGTGTCACTGACAAGAAAACGATTCTGTCCATAGAAGGCATAACTTTCCGCGCTGTCGAGCCGATCGCGCCCAAGCGGGCCGGTGCGGGGTGTCAGGCGGGTGGCCAGCACGGTCTGATCCAGCATTTCTTCCTGCATGTAGCGCAGACCGATTTCGGTTTCACTGCTGATACCGAACAGGTCGTGATCCAGGTGCAATCTGGAATCAAGGCCAATGCGGTCGAATGAACGGTTGTTACCGTTAAGAGTATCGTTGTAGACCCATTGCTGCGCCTGGGCCGTGGCTGCGTTGTCAGTATTGAAGCGCCAGTAATCACGGTACATCTGGCTGCCAAAAATCAGGGTGTTGAGGCGGGCATTGGGTCCCAGGGTCCACTCATGGTTGAGATCCAGGGCACGGCGTCCGGTCAGGAAGTAGTCGTCGGGCGCGGGGTTGTTGCGGGCGCCATCACGGAATTCGCCGACAAAATGGCCACGGTAGGAAATGTTGGCATCGTTGCTGTAGTCGCTGTATTTCAGGCTGAGCCATTGGTCGTCACCGATGGCCATGCCGGCCTTGAGCATGATGTCAGTGGTGCTGTAGCCCTTGTCGAGGAAGCCATCACTGCTGACGTGGTTGATCACGGCGCCGAACACCGCATCCCGGGACGCGGAACTGGCACCCAGTTCCAGATTGGCCTCACGGGTGTTCCAGGAGCCGCCACGCAGAGACAGTTCCACGCCATCCTGGGGTTGCTTGGTGACATAGTTGATGACACCGCCGATGGTGCTGGGACCATAGCGCAGCGAGGCGGCTCCCTTCAGCACTTCGATGCTGTCCATGCGTTGAACGCGGGGATTGTAGTAGCGGCCATTGCCCACGAACAGGCCGGGAGCCACAGGTACGCCGTCTTCCAGGATCAACGTCTTGTAATCGGCGGAACTGAGGCCACGCATGCCGATATTGGCCACCACGGCACTTTCTTCCTCTGGCTTGATGTTGATGCCGGGGACTGCCCGCAGTACTTCCTCGGTGGAGCGGGGTTGGCGCAGAATCATCTCTTCCAACTCCACGATGGACACGGCGCCGGGCTGGCGCGAGACGTCACCGGGATTCTGTCCCACCACGAAGATGGCGGGCAGGCGGCGCTCGTCCAGTGTTTCCTGGGCTTGCACAAGGAGGGCATTGGAGGCCAGCAGGCTGGCACTGGCCACGGCGAGGGCGGAAACCAGGGGGCGGCGCTTGCTGCCAATCCTGGCATTCATGGATGGGAGGTCTTGCATTTGTTGGCTCCTGAGATATCGATGATCTGCGCCAGGTTGTGGTGGCCTGGACGATGGAGCGCATTCTACGAATAAGAATCATTCTCGTCAACTAATGATTCTTATTACTCCTATTATTTTGATAATGATCAAAGCGCGCGGGTAGCGGCAGGATACACGGATGGATTCGAAAAAAAGGCACGCGTGGGGTAGCGTGCCTCAAGGGGATGTTCTGCTCCGTATCACCCGGCTGCGGCGGGTCAGAAGCTACAAGATCAAGTAGACCGACTGCTGCAATACCCAGGCTAGCGCGGTTGATAGCGGGTGGCGCTGGCTGCCAGGGTTTCACCACTGGCACAGTCACGCAGGGCGCCGCCGGGGATGACGAAGGCCATGTCCTCATCGTCGAGATAATGACGGAATACCAGGGTCACATATTCCCCACTGCCGAGGGAGCGCAGGGTATTGCCATAGTCGCATAGTGCCTGAAAGACCAGGGCTGACTTCTCGCGCTTGCCGGCATTCAGGGCCTGGGCGTTTTCCTCCCGGTATTCCTGCTGCAATTGCCGGTAGTTGTCCTGGGTAGATTGCACGGCATCCTGCATGGATTGCAGCTGGGCCTGCAGTGCCTCCATCTCCGTGCGCAGAACCTGCTCATCCTGACTGCCGTTTCTGGTCTGGCGCATGAGGTCACGGAGTTCCCGCTGAGTCTCGCGGATTTCACCATGCTGTTGCCGCAGTTGCTGGCGCATGTCCTGTAGTTGCCGCTGGTAAGGATCAGCAGGATCGGCCCCGCCCTGGAAGGCGCGAATGGTGAAGCGCTCCCCCATCTCCGGCATTTCCATGTCCAGCATTTCTCCAAGCAGCGCCATGTTGGGCATGTTGAAGCCCATCATGTCACCGCCTCCGCCGCCCATGAAGAAGCGTCCCGGTCCACCGAAACTGAAGTTGAATACCATGCCCTGATGCGCCAGGTACAGGGCATCGTTGAGTCTGACCCGGTCAGAACCTTGACGCTGCTGCCCCGCCTTGCCGTCCTGTTCCAGCACGGCATTGAAAATATTGCGCATCACCGCCACTTCGCGCAGTGCTTCCTGCACCGGAGGCTGCTGGGCCAATACCAGTGGCGTCACCCCCAGTGCCATCAAGCCGATCAGGGTCAGGGATTTCATGGATGTGAGTGTCATAGGCCACCTCCCGTGGGAAATGAAATGTTTCTCATCAAGGCATTGAGATAGATGTCGTATTCAACCTGACTGGCGGCCAGACGGTTGAGTTCGTCCTCGAAAAACTCCTGATCCTGATAGCGCTGGGATTCCCAACTGGACAGCAGCAGGTTGAGTTCCTGGCGGCGTTCGGCGCGGTTGCTTTCCCCCCACTGCGCCAAGGCGAGTTGGGTCAGGGTTTGCTGGCGCTCGGCATATTCCTCCAGGCGGATAGCCAAGAGCATATCCTGCCACTGCTGCTGGGCTGCCAGGCGTTCCTCGACAGCTTGTTCCACCAGCAGTTCGGTGCCGCGGCCGCCGAAGGTGATGTGGAGGCCATCGGCAATGCTGACCTGCACTTGCAACAGCACCAGTAACAGGGTGGCCATGGAGGTACCCAGGGCACCCCAGTTGAACCACTCATTCTGCTGCCTGGGCGGCGCGGCGGCGAAGCGGGCGCGGTGCCACTCCGGTACCGGTTGATCCTGCCAGCGCCCTGCGAGCCTGTGGAAGGCGCTGGCTTGCTGGTGAATCTCACGGCAGCGTGGACAGTGGCGAATGGCCTGCTCACAGCGGGCGGCCATGCCCAGGGGCAAGAGTCCTTCCAGGTAGTCCATTACATGATCGCTGAGTAACTGATGATCACATGACATGGGTTTTCTCCAGGGGTTGCAGCGCGGACTTCATCTTGTCGAGGGCCATGTAGAAGCGGCTCTTGACGGTGTTGACGGGCACGCCGGTTTGCAGACTGATGTCCTCGAAGGTGAATTGTTGGAAGAATTTCAGTTCCACCACCACCCGCTGTTCCGGCGGCAGGCTTTGCAATGCCAGTTGAATGTGGCGGTTGTCACTGTCGTGGGCACAGGCCCATTCAGGGTTGTTGGGCACTGGCGCTTCATGGGCCAGGTACTGGGCTTCCGCGTGTTCATCGTCGGCAATGCTGGGGCTGCGCGCGCGCTGGCGCAGGAAGTCGATGGTCTTGTTGGTGGCGATGCGCATCATCCAGGCCCGGAAGCGACCCTCGCCCTGGTAGGAGGGCAGGTGGCGGTAGACCAGGAGGAACACCTCCTGCATCAGGTCCATGGCGTCGCTGGGGTTGCGGGTCATGCGCAGACAGTAGTTGTAGATCATGTGCTCATATCTCCGCACCAGCTTCACCCAACTGCGTTGGGAGCCATTGAGCGCCTGACTGATGAGCTTTTCGTCACTGGTAGTGAAGAGCATGGGGCCGATGCTTGTTTTTTGACATTGGTTTTCCTATAGACGCTGGCAATGGAAAAAAGTTGAGTGTCAAGGTTGGTTTGTCTTACCTGAGTGCTTATTGCCTTAGAAGCACGATGGTTAGGGGTATTGGACAGAGAGAGCCAATATCGCCCAGTCCCTCTGTGAAGCTGGCGTGGTCAACGATGCGTGGGTCCAACTGCCGTAGTCAGGTAGACGGTTGTAATCAGAACCATCAAGCCGAGGACGAGTTCTGCCCTGATGCTGCCTTGCAAGAACCGGGAGGATTGCTGCTTCTGCAGTCCGGGCACCAGAAAGCATTTGTTCGCCGCCGCCAGGGCCAGCAGTGCTGATACGGCAACTAGTTTGAGCGACAGGGTGAGTCCATAGGGGGTGAACAGGAGTTCGTTGGCGCCCCCCAGCAGCCTGGTGAGAAGGAACATGCCGCTTGCCAGCAATATGCCCACCAGGAACAGTGCCAGCCGGCCAAAGTGGTGCATCAGGAGCTGCACCTGGAGGATATCCCTGTCCTTGCTTATTGCCAGCAGCGGATACAAGGCGCCCATCCATGTCAAGGCGGCCAGGACATGCAGAGAGAGCGCGACCTTTGCCGGGAGTGGTAGTGTGCTGACATGCCCTGTCAGGGAAAAGGCAAGCACCAGCATCAGGCTGGCAATGAGCCAGGCAAGCAGCGCCGCGATGTTCCATGATTTTTGGGGCGCAGGTGCTCGAGCAGTCCAGTTGGGGACAGCAAGCGCCATGACGGCAAGTAAAAATCCCATCATTCTCATGCCGGAGGCATGGCCTGGACCGGACTGCGCCAGAATCCACCCCATCACCGGATCGATCATGCCAGCGAGTCCATTCTGGTTGATGGCGCCGATCTGTGTGAGGAAGAAAGCCCCTGACGCCAAGCAGCCCATGATCGCGCCAGCGCGTAGGTAGCTGGCTATCGATTCTGTCCTGAACTGATAGCTGGCCGCCAGATAGAGACAGAAACCGCCGCCGATCACGGCCGCTGCCGCCAACAGAGTGAGCAGGCTGAAAACCATGCCCGCAAGATCCCACGAAGTCATGTCATTGCCCGTCAATGGGCATGGGCATCATGGCCACTGTGTGTGTTTTCCCCCTGTCCCTGGCTGGACGTTTCGGCAGCGTCGGCATCCACGGTAAAGGAAAAGCTGTCCTCTACCCGGTGGCCGTCACTGCCCATGATGGTCCAGTGCACGGTATGGGCGCTTTCGCCGAGTGCTGGCAGAGGAATGGCAAAGTGCGTCCGCGCGGTCGCGCTGGGTTGAAAGCCCGTAGCCATCTCCCGACCGTCCTCGCCCGTGACGGAGAGGCGCAGAAGGCGCACTTCCTCGGTAAATGTCAGCTCCAGCGCTGCTGGAGGTTCCTTGAGCACCGCGCCGTCCGCAGGCATTGAGGCCGATAAACCAGTATGGGCAAGAAGACTGCCGGGGATGAGCCAGCAGATGTGTGCCAGGGCCAGGAGTATCAGGGTTTTCATGGTTTCCTCCTTCGATTGGCGGATGCCAATGGAAAATATGTGGTCCAGCGTGCATCATACGCCAGTCATCTGTCCCCAGCATGATGCGATTATGACAATGATGTAATGTTGATGCCACTCACAGGACAGTGGTGCCCGTATATGATTTCTTCCCGTGTGATGGGCGCTGGTGCATACCTTGCCGCTTGATCAGAGCGGCCAATGCAATTCCTGGAAATGTTTTCGGTCAACGATATGCTGCAAAAGGATCAATAAGTATGGAGCTGATTCTGCACCTGACCATTGGCACACTGGAAGCCATTGGCGCCATCATCATCGTTTGCGCGGCGGGGCTGTCCCTGTTCGACCTGGTGCGCACAGTGGTCAGAAATGGTATTCGGGATGGCGTTGATCCAGTACGCCTGAAGTTTGCCCAGCATCTCGTGTTGGCGCTGGAGTTTCTGATCGCCGCCGATATTCTGGCGACCATTCATACTCCCACCCTGGAGGGCATCGGACTGCTGGCGGCGATCATCGCGGTGCGCACACTGCTCAGCCTCAGTATCGCCTACGAACTGCGTCAGGCCTCGCCACAGTCCTCTTGAGCACTGCCTGTCACGAACCAGCGTGTACCTGTTCATGACCGAGGTCAACTGGCCTTTCAGGTAGGCATGATAGTGTGCCTGAAACCCAGTGATGGAAACAGGGTGCTGCATGTTCATGTTTTCTTCAATTTCATTCCGCGCCGGAATCCAGCCAATGTGGCTTGCGGTGAATGCCTTGTCATCAATCCTGGCATTGATCGGCAGACGCGGGCTCCTGATATCAGGAATGTTTTGCTGCCTTCTGCCTGATATCCCCTCAGCCATTGCCCAGCAATCCGGCCCATCAGATGCATGGACCCTGTCCGAAGTCATTCGCATGGCTCGGGCGCAGCGCACCGAAATTCTGGCTGCCAGGGCCGGTGCCAGGGCCGCCAATGCGCGCGAGTCGCTGGTGTCAGCGTTGGAGGATCCAATGGTGATGCCTTCCATTGATCACTATCCCTGGACTGTCGGCAATGGCATGCAGGGTCCTCCCATGACGGGGCGCTTCGATTGGAGTGTCATGGTGGAACAGCGCTTTCCCCTGTCCCGGGAGCGCAGTTACCGCCGTCGGGGTGCCGAGGCCGAAACCAGGCGTTTGCTGGCGGAGTCCGAGCGGGTCGTGCTGGACATTGATCTGCAGGCGGCCGAGGCTTTTTTCATGCTCTCGGAACGGCGCCGCATGCTGGTGCTGATGGCTACACAAATCGCATTGGCGGAACAGATGGTCAGTGCTGCCAGTGCGCGCTTCGCTACCGGTACTGGTAGTCAGGTCGATGTTCTGCGGGCGGAAGTGGAAGTGGCACGGCTGCGGGGCTTGCGTCAGTCTCTGGTGGCAGAGGAGCGTGGCCTGCAGGCCATGTTCAACACCAGTCTCGGCAGAGATGCCGGCCTGCCGGTGCCGGCGCTTGCCGCCACCATCGAGGATCTGGAGCCGCCCGCCGTGGCCAGGGTGCTGGAGGCCGCGCTCGACGCCCGTCCGGAGCTTCAGGCCGGCACTGCCGAAATCGCCCGGGCGGCCGCCGATATCGATGTGATGCGTGCCATGTACCGCCCCATGGGCGTGCTGCGGGTGGGGCCGGCATCGAGCATGATCCAGGGCAGAGGGGCCATGGTGACGTTCGGATTCAGCGTGCCCCTGTGGGGGGAGAAACTCCGTGCCGGTGTGGCGGAGGCGACGGCCATGGCACAGATGGCCCAGGCCGACTACCACGCCATGCGTCTCATGATCGAAAGTGAGGCAATCAATGCCCGTGAAGGGGTGGCGGCTGCTCGCGAACAGTATCTCTCCCTGCGCGATGACGTGGTGCCCAGGGCCAGATTGGCCCAGGAGCCCGCACTTGTGGCTTATGCTGCGGGGACTGGCAACCTGACCACAGTGGTTGATGCCGCCCAGGCACAGTGGATGGCGGAAATGGAGCTGATCATGGCGGAGACCCGCCTGGGGCTGGCCTGGGCCAGACTTGAGCGCGCCACGGGACAGACACGGGAGGAGACACCATGAGCAACCTAACGCGGGGCGGCAATGGAATCATTTCCATGCTGGCGGGGGCGGCTCTGGCCACCATGGTGCTGGTCGGCGTTCTGATGCTGCAGCAGACAAGGGGTGGCTGGCCCTTCTCCGCCCCTCTGTTGCCGGCGGCTCCCATGACCACGATGGCGTTGCAGGGGGAAGAGGATCATTTGCATGGGCGTGTCGCGGTGGAGGTGGATTCAGCCTGGGTGGCCAGGCTGGGCCTGTTGGCGGTCCCCGTTGGCAGAGACAGTATCGGCCGTGACTTGCGCACGGTGGCCACGGTAGTCCCCGACGAGGAAAGGGTTTCCCATGTCCATCCCCGGGTGTCTGGCTGGATAGAGGAAATGTATGTACATACCACTGGTGAGCGGGTGCGGGCGGGACAGCCGCTGGCGGGTATTTTTTCCCAGGATCTCTATGCATCCCAGGTGGAATACCTGGCGGCGCGCGAAAGGGCGCCGGAGACTCCCGGTAGTGTGGTGCTGGACGGTGCTCGCCGTCGTCTGCAGGTGCTGGGCATGACCGATGAGGAAATCGCAGCCATCGAAAGCCAGGGTGAGGCCCGGCGTCTGGTCACTATCATCTCGCCCAGGGGAGGTGTGGTATTGCGCCGCCCGGTGACGCCCGGTACCGCCGTCGACCCCGCCACGGAGCTACTGGTCATCGCCGATCTGAGCCAGGTGTGGGTCATTGCGGAAGTGCCGGAGAACGATATCGGCATGGTCAGCGTGGGTGCCGAAGCCATGCTGGACTTTCCTGCGTCGGGGCTGGCCCCCTTCATGGCGCGGGTGGATTTCCTCTATCCCACCTTGAGTGAACGTACCCGCAGTTTGCGGGTCAGGATTCCGGTGGAGAATGCCGCCCATGTTCTGCGGCCCGGCATGACGGGCATCGTCCGCTTTCAAAGCCCGCCCAGGGAAGCGCTGACGGTGCCCCGTGACGCGGTGGTGGATACCGGCGACATGCAGCATGTGTTTATCAAGACTTCCGCCACCGGTTTCGAGCCGCGGCCGGTGCGTGTGGGGCTGCGCCTGCCCGACCGCATCGAGGTACTTGAGGGTGTTGAAGAAGGTGAGGAAGTGCTTGCCTCGGGAGTCTTCCTGATCGATTCCGAGAGCCGTCTGCGTGGCAGCGGCGCGGCGGGACTTGGGCATGCCGGGCATGGCGCGCCCGCGGAGGGTGAGGCAGCCGAGCCTGGCATGGACCACGGAGCGCACTGATCGTGATCGAGAAAATCATCGAATTATCCGTGCGCCATCGCTGGGCCGTGCTGCTGGTAGTGCTGGGTCTGGCGGCCTGGTCTCTGGACGCCATGCGCAAAACCCCCCTGGATGCGATTCCCGATCTTTCCGATCCGCAGGTAATCGTATTCACTGACTGGATGGGTCGTAGTCCAGACCTGGTGGAGGACCAGATCACCTATCC
>JBJHAY010000008.1:0-10531 GCA_050485205.1 Gammaproteobacteria bacterium | reverse complement strand
TCACTGCCGTGCGTGGCTATTCCATGTTCGGGATGAGCTTCATTTACGCCATTTTCGATGAGGGTACCGATATTTATTGGGCCCGCACTCGGGTACTGGAACAACTGGGACGTGTGCAGCAGCTGCTGCCACCTGGCGTGGCCCCTACCCTGGGGCCTGATGCCAGCGGTGTGGGATGGATATACCAGTATGTGCTGGTGGATGAAAGCGGTCGTATGGATCTGGCGGAACTGCGCTCGTTGCAGGACTTCGTAGTACGTCCGGCCTTGCAGGCCGTCTCTGGCGTGGCCGAGGTGGCTTCCCTGGGCGGCTTCGAACGTCAGTACCAGGTCTTGCTGGACCCTGCTCGCCTGACGGCCTATGGGCTGACCCTGGGAGAGGTCAGCCGCGCCGTGCAGGGCGCCAACGCCGAAGTGGGGGCGCGGGTGCTGGAGCAGGCAGGGCGCGAATTCGTGCTGCGTGGCCGCGGTTATGTGAACTCCCTGGAAGACCTGGAGCAGAGTCTGATCCGGGTGGGCGCGGGAGGAACGCCGATTCGTCTGAGCGACGTGGGACGCGTGCAGTATGGGCCGGAGATCCGCCGTGGCGCGGCCGATTGGAATGGCCTGGGAGAAACCGTGGGAGGCATCGTGGTGATGCGCCTGGATGCCAATGCCCTCAATGTCATACAGCGGTTGCGTGGGCAAATAGCCGAACTGGCTTTGCCCGAGGGCGTTCGGTTAATCAGTACCTACGACCGCTCCGAGTTGATCGAGGGGTCCATCGCCACCCTGCGGGACACCTTGTTCAAGGAAGGAGTCATCATTCTCATCGTCTGCCTGGTGTTCCTGATGCACGTGCGTTCCGCTGTCGTCGCCATGGTGGTGCTGCCCCTTTCCGTGCTGTACTCCTTCATCGCCATCCGCTACCTGGGGCTGACTTCCAACATCATGTCCCTGGGAGGCATTGCCATTGCCATGGTGGAACTGGCGGATGCTGTGCTGGTCCTGATAGAAAATGCCCATAAACGACTGGCTGCCGCAGCCCCTGAGGAGGACCGGGGGGAGGTCATCGTCCGGGCCTGCAAGGAGGTGGGCAGGCCCATTTTCTTTTCGGCGATGCTGCTTACGGTGAGCTTCCTGCCGGTTTTTACCCTTGGCGGCCAGGCTGGCCGCCTGTTCGACCCTCTGGCCTACACCAAGACCTTTGCCATGCTGGCTTCCGCCGCACTTACCATTACCCTGGCGCCAGTGCTGATGGTGCTGCTGTTGCGTGGACGCATTCGTGGCGAGCACCAGAATCCTGTAGCCAGGGCTCTGCGTGCCGGCTACCGCCCGATAGCCGCCCGGGTGGTGAAACACAGCCACCTGGTGGTGGCGCTGGCACTGCTGGCCGTGATCGGCACAGTGCCGGTCTACCAGCGGCTGGGGTCTGAATTCATGCCGCCTCTGGATGAGGGCTCCCTGCTGGTGATGCCCACCACTTTTCCTGGCATCTCCATTGCCGAGGCCCGCCAGGTTCTCACGGCGCAACACCAGGTGATCATGAGCTTCGAGGAAGTGGCCTCGGTGCACGGCAAGGCAGGCCGTGCGGAAACCGCCACCGATCCGGCACAGTTGGACATGAACGAGTCAGTGGTCCTGTTGAAACCGAGAGAACAGTGGCCCTTGCGCAGTGTCGCCCGCTGGCACAGCCATCGTGTCCCGGACTGGCTGCGCCCAGTGTTGAACACGCTGTGGCCGGAGAATCGTCCCTGGACCCAGGCAGAGTTGGCTGCGGAACTGGATCGGGCTTTGCGCACACCGGGTTACCAGATGGCCATTGCGCCACCGATTCGCACTCGCATCGACATGCTTACCACAGGTGTGCGTACTCCTGTGGGCATCAAGGTCTTTGGTGAGGATCTTGAGGAAATCGAGCGTCTCAGCATAGAGTTGGAGGGGCTGCTGAGCCAGGTGCCCGGCACCCGCAGCACCTTCGCCGAGCGTCAGTCTGGTCGCGAATACATTGATATCGTGCCGGATCGTGAAGCCATTGCCCGTTATGGACTGACAGTGCGGGATCTGCTCGAACTGGTGGAAGTTGCGGTGGGCGGCATGCCTGTGTCCACGGTTATTGATGGCCGTGCCCGTTATTCCGTGAACCTGCGCTTTGCCGCTGACTACCGGGGTGATCCCGAGGCCCTGCGCGGCATCCTGGTGCCCGTGGTGGAAAGCCCCGCCGTGGCGGAGTCGGATGCCGGTCAGGCGGGACGGGGCAGTAGCGGGCAGCAGGCACCGACGGCGATGGCTGGAGGTGGCATGGGAGGAATGGCAATGGGAGGGAGTGGGGCTGGCATGGTGAGCGTCGCCATGTCATCCATGGGAGCCATGGGAAGTGCCCGTGGCGACAATTGGGCCGAAAAATGGCGACAGTCCGGCGCGGCTGTACCTCTGGGCATGCTTGCAGATATCCGCGTGGTTACCGGACCGCCCATGATCAAGAATGAGAACGGCATGCTGGTGGGCTATGTGTTTGCCGACATTGACAGTGCCCAGCGTGACCTGGGGGGCTGGGTCGATGACGCGCGGACCCTGGTGGAAGGCAGTTTCGCCCTGCCCCCGGGCTATAGCCTGGCCTGGACCGGCCAGTACGAATTCATGGCCGCCACCCAGGAAAGGCTCAAGGTGATGGTGCCCCTCACTCTGGTGCTCATCGTGATATTGCTGTTCATGGCCCTGCGAGGCTGGAGCCAGACCTTGCTGGTGTTGCTCAGCGTGCCCTTTGCGGTGGTGGGTAGCATCTGGCTGCTGAGCCTGCTGCAGTACAACCTATCCACGGCGGTCTGGGTGGGCCTGATCGCAGTGGCGGGGGTGGCCACCCAGACCGCCATCGTGGTGGTGGTCTATCTGGACCAGGCCGTGAAGGAGGCCCACCAGTCTGGTCGGCTTGGCAACCCCGGAGAGATTGGGGAAGCTGTGATGGAAGGAGCTCTCCGGGGTGTGCGCCCAATGGTGATGACCGTGGCCACCACTGTGCTGGGCCTGTTGCCTCTCTTGTGGGAAAGTGGCGTTGGCGCCGACCTTTCAGCCCGCACCGCCGCCCCGGTGGTGGGTGGCATGTTGGCCTGCCTGTTGCTTACCTTGCTGGTGGTGCCCGCCGCCTATGCCCTGTGGCGGCAGTGGCAATGGCGGCGGGGGAGTTTGAATCTGGTATGAGAATTCTATTTCGCTTGCTATTTAGAGTTGTGACTCTGTGTGAATAATCCTGGATCAATTTACTCAGGATTGTTTTAAGCAGGGCCTGGGCTGGGGCGACCGCGGCAGGCAGGCCTGAGCAATATCCGGGTTAGTGGTAGTCAGTAATTTCCAGCTGCCCCGTCTCCAGCACGATCCTGTGCACCACCGTGCCGGACAATTCCAGAAAGCCCTTGAAGCGATCCATGCCGTCAGTGCAGAAATCGAATTCATACAGGCGCAGCAAGCGGGGCGTCCTGTGGGGTCTACGCACCAGCCTGAAGCCCTTGAACACCAGGGTGTCGTCCAGGAATTGCAGTTGACGCTCCCGGCAGTGTCGACGGACCACTTTCAGGGCACGAGCTTTGAGCCCGCTGGCATGCCACCAGTAGGAAAGGAGTCCCACAAGGCAGGACCAGAGAATGAGGTCGTAGAGGTCAAACATGGGGGGATTATAGGCGGCTTCAGGGCAACCCGCCCACAGATTCTCACCAGGCTGACATGATGACAGGCATCGCCCGCTCCACCCTGGCTGAATTGCCAGCCAGGACGATGGAGGCAACAAGGTGCTGGTGTTCTGAATCGAGAGGGGTAAACTGTGGACTGCCGGAGCAACAACAGCGAAGTGGGATCAGCATCCATCGGGAGGGAATGAACTATGTACGACGATGATAATGGCAGCCTGCGCTCCGCTGCGCAGTTGGCCACCCCTGAATTGACACGTGTCATCCTTGAAATCATCTTCAAGGCGTCCCCACTGACACTGGGGCAGATACGGGATGAATTGCTGGCCTCCAGCATTTTCATGTCCCCGGAAGGGGAGTTTCTCTATCGGCAGGACCGCACTTCGCTGACCCTCGAACTGGACGACCTGATTGAGACCAATGGTGCCGACACCCTGGCCAGAAGTGTTCTGCCTGCCTAGTGGATCATGCGCAAAGTTCGGTAATCTCAGGAGCACAAGTAATACCAGTAATAATGATTGCCGGTTAATAAAAAATCCGCCTGGTGCTCATTATTGCCTCTGAGTCATGCAACATGGCTGTTTTGCTTCTTGAAGGCAAGGACGATTGTGCTACTATCCATGGCCTGATCACAGAAGGATTTGAGTAATGTCGAATATACGTGGCAAGGCTTATGCGATGAATGTCATTACACCGCAGAAGTCATGGAAGTCGTGGATACTGCGCTCCGCCTTCAAGCTGCTTACACCCAAATTCACCCAAAAGGATCTGCGCGACCTTTCCTTTATTCATTTTGCCCGCTGGACCATCATTCCCAAGCATGGCTTCCCCAGCTTCCCCTCCCAGGTCCGCAAGGAAAGACTCAAGTACGACTACTTGCTGTTTGAAAGCAATTTCAACGGCTCCTGGAATGAGTATGTCGATGCCTTCAACACTGTGCTTGCCTTCAAGCTCAACCTGGTCTGGTTCTGGAGTGAAAATTTCCCCGGTTCAGTGCCTCTCTCACCCTTCAAGGCCTACATAGAACATAACCAGAAATATACTGACTATTACTACATGGCCTACCCCGGCTCCACTGTGAGTGATGTCAAGAATGCCCTGGATGCCTCGCGTGCCTTTGATGTCCTTGCCCAGGCGGCATCACAGGATGATGCCCGGTTTGAGCAGGCCTATGGGGAGTTCATGAGCAGGGTTCAAAACAAACTCGGTGCCAACGGCGGGCCCGGCCCGCAGATGACGTGAGATTATTGCCAGCTAATAATCGCAAGGCCAATCCAGGCGAATAAAAATTTTAAAATTCAATAAGTTATGCCTTTATTCCGGTGTCCGCAATTATATTGATCAAGATACTCTGTTTAATTGCCGGATCAATAGTACTGACAGGATTGGGGAGGGGGAACGTTGAGTAATTATTATGACCGCTTTTATGGTTATACCGGGTTGTTTCCCATTCTTGAAGCCAGCAGGGAGTGCTGCCATAAAACCACCCTGCGTGGATTGCTGGCAAACCTGGCCAATGGAGATGGTTCGCTTTTTTCACGTACCGGTCTTGTCCATGGTGCCCGCTTCTTCATTCTTGATGATGTGGTATTCAATGCCCATCCCACTACGGAAGAACATCTGCAATATGCCTACCTGGTCTGTTCCATGACCTTCGATGGAGAGTTGGCACCTTTGGCTGCCAGTATCGCGGAAACCGGCGGGGAGGAATGGGACAGTATCTTTCGCCACTGCCATGGCTTCCACCAGGAAAACAAAACTGCCGACTCTATCCTGGCTTTTTTGCGGCAAGGCCAAGTCACGACTTCTTTCCTTTATGTGGATGCCGATGGTGATCTCCAGACCACCCTGCGGGCCCTGGCCATGCAAAGGGAGATCGGTATGCTGGTGGAAAAGGCGCAATTCATGGATACAGCGGGCAGGAAGCAACTTGTGCTTGAACTGGCCAGAAAAATGGCGGATATGCCAATACTGACGGGCGGGGGTTTCCAGCCGGAGTTGAAAGAATGAAACAGACTGCACCCTTGGACCTGGCCGATATCCAGGGCAACATCCTGCGCTCCTATGCCTTCCACTATGCCTGTTATATCCAGCTTCGGCTCACCAGGGGGCAGGCGGCACGTCGCTTTGTAGCGGCCATTCTGCCCAGCGTGACCAACGCGGAAGTCTGGCCTCATGAGAAACCGGAAAGTACCCTCAACATCGCACTTGGCAGAAGCGCTCTGAGCGCGCTTGAAATACCGCAACCCACCATCAACTCCTTCCCCAACGAGTTTTTGCAGGGCATGGCAGCACGTGCCGCCAGCCTGGGGGATACCGGGGATTCGGCACCAGAACAGTGGGAAGAGGCCTGGCAGCATCCGGTTGATGTGCTGATTTCCATTCACGCCAGAACCGACTCCGCCAGGCTGCGGGCCTGCGAAGCTGTCGATGCTATCTGTAAGCAGACTGGTGGCGCCACCATCACCGGCCTGCAGGACGCCGGCAAACTGCGCATCGACCACAAGATCACGGCCAAGGAGCATTTCGGCTACACCGATGGTATTTCCCAACCGGAATTCGAGCATAGCCACTCGCGCCATACTCCAGGGGATGGCAAGCTCAATCGCAAGGGCCAGTGGCTGGACCTTGCCACTGGCGATTTCCTCATCGGCTATCCCAATGAAGCCAAGGAACTGGAAGCCTGCCCCCTGCCTACGGTATTTTCCAGGAATGGCACTTTCATGGTGTACCGCAAATTACGCCAGGATGTGAAATCCTTCCGGCAATATATTGCGGAATGGGGCGCACGTTATCCTGGTGGCCCAGAGAAATTGCAAGCCAAGTTCATGGGGCGCTGGCCTGATGGCACGCCATTGAGTCTGTCCCCTGACAGGCCTGACCCTGAGCTTGCCGCTGATGCCCAGCGCAACAATGACTTCACTTATAAGGCAGATCCTCAAGGTTTACGCTGCCCCCTGGGTGCCCATGTTCGCCGGGGTAACCCCCGTGACAGCCTGGGCTTCCATGGCAAACTGGCAGAACGTCGCCGCATTATTCGCCGCGGTATGCCTTATGGAGCTTATGCGCCGGACCAGCAGGATGTGGATGACAGTGACCGGGGCCTGATATTCATCTGCCTCAATGCCAATCTGTCGCGCCAGTTTGAATTCGTTCAGCAGCAGTGGATCAATTACGGTAATGATTTCCATTTGGGTGAGGAAAGTGACCCGGTGATTGGCAACCGGGCTGGCAGTAGCCGCTACATTATTCCCGGTGATCCGGGAAAAGGTGAGGAAAGCTTCGTCTGTGCCGGCTTGCCATCCTTTGTGACACTCAAAGGCGGCGATTACTTCTTCATTCCCAGCATCACAGCTCTGCAGATGATCTCTGAAGGCATGGTGGACCCACGTTGAGCATTCTGCTCTCAGCTTTTCTGACGGCTTGACAGCCAGCAGAAAAGATCTTTCAACAGACTGTTAAGCCACGAAAAGGGCAAGGATATGGCAGACACTACAGACAGTGGTACGGCAAAATGCCTGAGAGTATTATCCATTGATGGTGGCGGTATGCGGGGTATCGTTCCTGCTACCTTTCTGGAACGCCTGGAGAATATTTCCGGAAAGAGCACTGCCGAGCTTTTTGATGTTGCCGTGGGTACTTCAACCGGCTCCATCCTGGCAGTAGGACTCAACGTTCCTGGAGAGGATGGCAGGGCGCGCTACACTGCCACTGATTTTGTCAGCATGTACAAGGATCTTGGCGCCAAAATCTTTCATGAGGACAGATCTCTTCTCAAAGTGCTGGATGGCATTACACGGCCCACCTACAATCCCGCGGGTTACGAGAAAATACTGAAGGATTATTTCGGCGCCACTACCATGGCAGAGCTGCTGTCTGAAGTGGCGGTGCCTTCCATTGAGTTGGAAGACATGAGCATGCACGTGTTTTCCAGAGCCAAGGGCCTGGCTTCTGCAAGCGATAACTTTCATGTGCCGGAAGTAATACGCGCCGCGACCGCTGCCCCCACCTTTTTTCCTGCCGCCAGTCTCACCAGCCTTGATGGCAAGACGCGGGGGACTTTCGTGGATGCCGGTGTCAGCACCAACAATCCCTCCATGCTGGCTTTTGCCGAAACCAAGACCTTCAGTGACACCAGCCCTTCAATCTTCGTTTCCCTGGGCACGGGGGCATTGACCAAGCCCATCAATGCCATGAAAGCAAGGAATTGGGGTGAAGCGGAGTGGATAAAATCCATATTTGATCTGCAGAGTGATGCCCAGGCCAGTTATACCGAGTCAGTGGTAAGGGAAATTCTGGAGGCGAGACGAGCCAGCTATTACCACCGCTTTCAGGTAGATCTGCATCAGCTGCCATTTGCCATGGACGATACCAGGCCCGAGCATCTTGAGGAACTCAGGGCTGCTGCCCTGCGCTTCGCCGATGCCAACAATGACATTTTCGAGGCTCTGGCCGAACGCCTGGTAGATGGGGCAGCGACAGCCTGGTGATCACCAGTCATCTCCCATCCCGGGTGTTCGTGGATCAGCATATCAGAGGAACCGCACATGAGTTTTCATGCATTGATGGAAGCGCGACTGGAAAAACACGCAGGGGAGAGTCTTTCCGAATCTCATCCCCTGGGTCATGAAATCGATCAGTTCGCTGATCATGACGCCCATGGATTCAAGGGTTTCGTGGAATCACTTGGCACTTGGGCCAAGGAGCACCCTGGCAAGATACTTACTGCCTTGCATGCCCTGCGGCCAGTACTGAACATCAAGTCGGTGACGGTGGCCACCAGCTACGAAGCAGTAAAAGATATCCTGGGGCGTGACGGCGATTTTGCAGTCACCTATGGCCCCAAGATGGAGATGATCACCCAGGGTGCCGGTTTTTTCCTGGGCATGGATGATGATCAGGAAAAAGGTTTCAGTGCCCGCACCAATATGCTGATGTTGTTCCGCAGGGATGATATTGAATCACTGGTAAAGCCCTTGATTGACAGGCTGGCTCAGCAGCGTCTGGCGCAGCTCAAGCCTGGCTTTGATCTGGTGGCAGACTACCTCAAGCTGCTGCCCGCGGAATTTGCCATTCGCTATTTCGGCTTGCGCCAGATTGAACCGGCATTGCTTCATCAATGGACGGCGGGCCTCTTCGACTATCTTTTTATTGACGTCACCGACAACCCGGTGGTTGGCAGGCAGGCAGAGGAGTTCGCCGAACAGCTACGGGACGCACTGGATCAGGAGATCGCCACGGCCACGCCCTCAAGCGATACAGTAATCGGCCGGGGCATCACTCTGCATAAGGCTGGAATACCGGGTTTTGATCCAGTAAACCTGCGCAATAATGTGATAGGACTGCTGATCGGCCTGGTGCCCACTACCGCCAAGTCGGCAGCCATGGCTTATGACTATGCCACCCATACTCCGGAGTCTGCCCGCGCATTTTTCGACTTTCATGAGAGCCACGATTTTCCAGCGTTCAATGCCTATGTAAGAGAGTTGACCAGACTTAATCCCATCAACCCCGGGCTGTTTCGCAAGGCAGTGAGGGAGGCGACTGTGATCAGTGGTGGCAAGGCCTTCAGGATTCCCGAAAACAATCTGATATTTGTCGGCACCTTCACCGCAATGAGGGATAACAAGCACCTGCCGCAGCCACTGCAAATCATGCCTGGCCGGCCAGACAGTGCCTATCTCACCTATGGCTATGGGCTGCATGCCTGCTTCGGTCGCTATATCAACGATCTGCACGTGTCCTCACTGCTCTATCATTGTTTCCAGGCAGGCCATTGGCAACGGGCCGATGGCGATGCAGGTAATCTGGTTTTCGATGGAGCCTTTCCTTCCCACCTGAAAATGAAAGCATAAATGCTACTGGAGTAATCACGTGCAACCAATTTTCCCCTTTTTGAAAAAGCCCACTTTGGCCATTTCCAGTTCAGCTTCCAGGGAAATGTCAGTTTTGCGACAGAGTATTCGTCTGGCATTGGGCCTGGGGTTTGGCTTCGCTTCCATCCTTGCTCATGGCAATGGCTATCATTTTCTGCATCAAAGCGCGGAAGGCTTTGGCACTGCCTATGCCGCCAATGGCACGGCAATCAATGACATCAGTGCCATGTTTTCCAACCCGGCTTCCATCACCCGCTTTGATGGCCTGAATCTTTCCGGCGGTCTGGCACTGGATTTTCCCCGCTCAAAATTCGAGAACCTGGTGGCCACCGCACCTTTTACAGGTGCACCGGTCACCGGCAACCCTGCTGCCCCATCGCAACCTATTGACACTGCTTTTGGCGGCGCCTCCTATGGTTCTTACCAGATCAATGACAGGCTCTATTTCGGCATGGCTCTGGGGGCTCCCTATGCCTATGTCTCCGAATATCCGTCTACAGCGCCTTCCCGTTACCATGCCACTTTGACTGAACTGTTTGCCTACAATGCCAGCCCGACTCTGGCCTGGAAAGTGGATGACAAATTGTCTGTTGCCGCGGGCATCAATATGCAGATGTACCGCAACAAGGTCTATACCATGATCTCCACGGATCCGGCCGCGCCTGCCCCTGCCACTGATGTGGAGAGCCGCATCAGCGCCTCTGACCTAAGTGTTGGATTTTCCCTGGGGATGGAATACCAGCTTTCAGACAACACCCGTGTCGGTGCATCCTATCGTTCCAGAATAGGCCATAATTTCAATGGAGATTCTGAGTTTCTTGGTTCCCAGGATAACCTGCAGGCTCTTCTTGATGCAGTTCCAGACATGACAGGGCTTCAAAGTTCCGCCCGTTTCAGCATTGCCACGCCATCCATGCTACAGGTGGGTGTGCTGCATAAGCTCAGTGATAAATGGGAACTTTATGGTAACGCCAACTATTTTGGCTGGAGTGCCTTC
>JBJHAY010000007.1:0-23273 GCA_050485205.1 Gammaproteobacteria bacterium | reverse complement strand
CCATGTCGTTCCTGGCGGCTTTCGCCGGCTTCTTCGGCAATGCCGGCATCACAGGGCTTTACTCACTGGTGGCGGTGGCCTTCCCGACCCATGTGCGCGCCACCGGCACTGGCTTTGTGATTGGCGTCGGCCGAGGTGGCGCGGTGCTGTCGCCAATATTGGCGGGCGTGTTGCTGGATGGGGGCTTTGGCTTGCCTCATGTGGCAATCGTGATGGGCTTGGGTTCCCTGGTGGGCGGCATCGTGCTGTTCTTCCTGAAGTTCGGCAACGATCGTCCTTCAGAGGTGCCAGTGAAACAAGTCAGCGAGTTGAAGCCCTCGGTCGCATAGTGACGGCCAGGTCTGCCACGGCGGCAGACCTGGGCTCCAGTCGGTTGTTCATGAAAGGCAGGCCACCCAAGTGGCCTGCCTTTTGCGTGTAGAAGGACGTATGTCGGTCATCATCAAAGTATCCGGACTTTCCAAGGTCTATGAGTCTGGTTTTCAGGCTCTCAATGACGTCAACCTGGAAATCAACAAAGGTGAAATCATTGCCTTGCTGGGGCCCAATGGGGCTGGCAAGACCACTCTCATCAGCATCGTATGTGGCATCGTCATGCCCACCACGGGCTCTGTCAGCGTGGCTGGCCATGACATCATTCGTGATTATCGCGCCACCCGTTCCCTGATTGGCCTGGTGCCCCAGGAGCTGACCACTGATGCCTTTGAAACCGTCTGGGCCACGGTGGCCTTCAGTCGTGGCTTGTTTGGCAAGAAACCTGATCCGGCCCATCTGGAAAAGATCCTCAGGGCCCTGTCTCTGTGGGAAAAGCGTGACAGTCGCATCATGACACTCTCCGGCGGCATGAAACGGCGGGTGATGATTGCCAAGGCCCTTTCCCATGAGCCTTCGATACTGTTCCTGGATGAGCCCACCGCCGGTGTCGATGTTGAGTTGCGCAAGGATATGTGGGGTGTGATCCGCGAACTGAAGCAATCAGGTGTCACCATCATTCTCACCACGCACTACATCGAAGAGGCCGAGGAGATGGCGGATCGTATCGGCGTGATTTCCAATGGCCAACTGATGTTGGTGGAGGAAAAGCGCCGTTTGATGAGTCAGTTGGGTGAGAAACAATTGATCCTGCATCTGGTGGAACCTCTCGATATGGTGCCAGAGGCGCTTGCCAATTATGGCCTGCGGCAGGAAAACCACGGCATGGAGTTGGTCTACACCTACGATGCCAGCACCGAGAGCTCCATTATCACCAATCTGTTGGATGATCTGGAACACTGCGGCATTCAATTCCGTGATCTGGAAACCCGGCAGAGCTCCCTGGAAGAAATTTTTGTCAATCTGGTAAAGAAATAAGATGAATTTCAGAGCGGTCAAGGCCATCTACAAATTCGAAATGGCACGCACCTGGCGTACCCTGATGCAGAGCATTGTGTCGCCGGTGCTGTCGACGTCGCTTTATTTCATTGTCTTCGGCAGTGCCATTGGCTCACGCATGAGTGATGTCGACGGTGTTGCCTACGGCGCCTTCCTGGTGCCTGGACTGATCATGCTGTCGCTGCTGACGCAAAGCATTTCCAATGCGTCCTTCGGCATTTACTTTCCGCGCTTTACCGGCACCATTTATGAAGTGTTGTCGGCGCCAGTGTCGCCAGCGGAAATGGTGATGGGGTATGTGGGGGCGGCGGCTTCCAAGTCCATCATTCTTGGCGTGATCATACTTGCCACAGCCGGTTTCTTTGTGCCCCTGCAAGTGATGCATCCGTTCTGGATGTTCATTTTCCTGGTGCTGACCGCCGTGACCTTCAGCATGTTTGGTTTCGTGATTGGAATATGGGCGGATAATTTTGAAAAGTTACAGGTGATTCCCCTGCTGATCGTGACGCCTTTGACTTTTCTTGGCGGCAGCTTTTATTCCATCAGCATGCTGCCCGAGTTTTGGCAGAAAGTGACCCTGTTCAATCCCGTGGTCTATCTGATCAGCGGATTCCGCTGGAGTTTTTACGAGATTTCCGATGTCAACATTGTGGTCAGTGTGATCATGACCCTGGTTTTCCTGCTGCTGTGCGTCAGTGCCATCTGGTGGATATTCAAGACCGGCTATCGCCTCAAGCATTGAGTGGAAGAGTGCTTCATGGCACCTGATTGGGCAGGCTGCCGTCGCGCTCGAAGCTGCTGACATTGTCCAGGGTGATGGCCGCAATGGCGGAAATGGCTTCCTTGGTGAAGAAGGCCTGATGGCTGGTGATCAGCACATTGGGAAAGGTCATCAAGCGGGCAAAGACGTCGTCGTGAATAATGCTGTCGGACAGATCCTCGAAAAACAACGATTCCTCCTCTTCGTAAACATCCAGCCCCAGCAGGCCTATATGTCCTGATTTCAGCGCCGCGATCACCGCCTTGGTATCCAGCAGTTTGCCTCGGCTGGTATTCAGCAGTGTCACCCCTGGCTGCATCAGAGCCAGCGCCTTGTCATTGATGAGGTGATGGGTTGCTGGTGTAAGAGGGCAGTGCAGGGAAAGGATGTGAGACTGGGCCAGTACTTGTTCCATGGGCAAGTACTCCACACCCAGTGCAATGGCGTCGGGATTTTGCTCAACATCGGTGGCCAGCAGGCGGCATCCGAAGCCCTGCATGATACGCACAAAGGCCATGCCGATCTTGCCAGTGCCGACCACGCCTACGGTTTTGCCATGCAGGTCGAAGCCCATCAGGCCATTGATGGAGAAATCCCCTTCCCGCACCCGGTTGTAGGCCTTGTGCAGGCGGCGGTTAAGTGCCAGTAACAAGCCGACCGTATGTTCAGCCACCGCATAGGGCGAATAGGCGGGCACTCTGACCACGGGTAAGCCGAGTCGGCGTGCGCATGCCATGTCCACGTGATTGAAGCCAGCCGAGCGCAGTGCGATCAGGCGAACACCCTTGGCATGCAGCGCTGTCAACACTTCCGCATCAAGGCTGTCGTTGATGAAGCAGCAAACCGCTTGTTCGTCCTCCACCAGGCTGACGGTATTGGAACGCAGATGACTCTCGTGGTAGACCAGTTTGTGGCCATGGGCATGATTGGCCTTGTCGAAGAACAGGCGGTCGTAGGCCTTGGTGTTGAAAAAAGCAATTTTCATCAGGCGGCTCCACTGCGACTACTGGAAGGCTTGGTGCGAATGTTATCAGATGCGGGCGTTGTCCATGTCTTGATCTGTAACGCTTTAGCGATGGAATACTGGGGCAACATTCGGGCTAGTGGCCCAGACACTGCCTTGTGTCTGGGCATGCCGGAGTTTACGGATTAGTGAAACCATAAAGGCGGTGCGGGTTGTCCACCAGCAGTTTGCGTTGCAATTCCTCGGTGGGGGCCATCAGCGGGATCAGGTCCACCAGGTCGCCGTCATTGGGCATGTGTTCCTTGATGTTGGGGTGAGGCCAGTCGGTACCCCACAACACGCGATCGGGGGCAATGTCGATGATGGCCTTGGCAAATGGCATGGCGTCGGTGAAGGGAGGGCCGAAGGAGGAAATACGCTCGGCGCCGCACACTTTCACCCAGCAGTTATCGCGGCGGGCGAATTCCAGCAGGATGCGGAAGGGCTCCTGGTCGAGACCATCCTTGGTGGGTACGCGACCCATGTGGTCAATGATGTAGGGGATTGGCAGATTGTCCAGCAGATCCTGATATTTCACCAGGTCAATGGCGTCGAAATGCAGTACCACGTGCCACTTCAGTCCCTTGATACGTTCGATGATGGTGTGAAACACGTCCATGTCGGGTACTCCGCCCAGATGGCGCACGAAGTTGAAGCGACAGCCACGGATGCCGCCTTCATGGAGTTTTTCCAGGTCTTTCTCGCTGAAGGTTTCATCGATGTTGGCCACCCCGCGGTAGGCTCCGCCGCTTTGGGCGATGGCATCGAGAATCGGGTCATTGTTGACCCCATGGCAGCTGGCATTCACCAGCACCGCCCGGGTCAGGCCCAGGATGCGTTGCAGTTCCTTGAATTTGTCGAGTCCTGCGTCCGGGGGGGTGTAGGTGCGGTCGGGGGCGTAGGGGTATTTGTCGGCCGGCCCGAAGATATGGCAATGGGCGTCGGTGGCGTTATGAGGCAACTTGAACTTGGGTGTCTTGGTATTGGGGTCGGGTGCTCTGCAGGGCTTGGTCATTGTCAGTCAAAGTCCACGATGTTGGTAGTAGTCAAACGTGGCACTTTATCACAAGAACCCAGGCTTTTACAGGCGCTCACAGAAGCACCAGGCAGGTCGGTTGGCATTGATTTCAGCAAAGCGGGTATACTCCCGGCCCGGCTTGGCGGCGCAGAGGAATCCGGAGACCATGATGATGGATAAGCCCTTGTTCATAGGTGGCTTTCGCAGCGGCACAACCCTGCTTGTGAACTTGTTGGGGATGCACCCCGTGATTGCGCCCTGGTTCGAGACCAAGGGCTTGTGTGAGTTGCTCAGATGGATGCGTGTGGTGGCAAACCCCGCCATGGCGGAGGTGGAGACGCCCTATGTAGTGCCCGCTGATCTACCAGGTTTCGATCTTGACTCTGTGCTGGCTCGCATGCGCTGGGATTTTCAGGCCACGGATGCCCGGATTCAGGGCCGTGTGGCCAATGGCAAGGCTGCTCATGAGCGCTATCCCATCGGCGCGGACTGCGCCGCATATAGCCTCTCCGAGGCCCAAGCGCTGCTTGCCAGGTGGGCCGAGGAAACGGGCCATCACCCAACACCGCTTGCGCTTGCCATGACTTCTGGCAACTTGATCCGTGATCTTGCGCTACGGCACTGTCAGCACATGGACAGGCCCATCTGGATCAACAAGACGCCGGAGATTTGCCGCTTTGCCCCGGAAATTCGCCAGGCCATGGGGGGATGCCGGATCATCTACATGGTGCGCAATGGCCTTGATGTGGTGTCCTCGGCTCATGGTTTGGGGTGGGGTGCATTCGAGGCCCTGGTATTCAATTGGCAGGGACTGCTGACCCATACCCGCCTGGTGATGGAAGGCTTTGCCGAGGATTATCTGGAACTGCGCTACGAGGACCTGTTGCGCGACCCGGAAGCCATGCTGGGCCAAGTGTTCGACTTTGCCGGCCTGGACAGTGATCCCGCCGCCATCATTTCCCGATTCCGGCGCGAATACGGTGCTGGCGCCTTTGATACCAGCCGTATTGGCGCTCATCCACCACTGAGCGTGGAACAGAAAGCCGCGTTCCTGCAGATTGCCGGTGACATGCAGGCTGAGCTGGGCTATCCCCTGCCATGAACGCCTATGATGCTGATTGTCTCACCCAGACTTGAGCAATATCCTGGCCATGCTTTTCTTCGAGCTTGCTTTCCAGTAGTCTGGCACTCTTTTTTTGGATTGACCTGCCCATGAGAGGATAGATCATGTTCAATTCGCACATAATAAAAAAAGCAGCGTTATTGGCGATCCACTGCCTGTTGGTGGCCTTGCCGGTACAAGCCCAGGACTGTGATCGGGTCTGTCTGGAAGATCTGGTGGAGCGCTATCTGGATGCGGTGATCGTCAACCGTCCGGCCGCTGTTCCCCTCAGCGCATCGGTTCGCTTCACTGAAAATGGGCAAAGGCTGGAGGTGGGGGATGGACTGTGGAACACCATGGCGGCCAAGGGCGGTTATCGCATCGTCATCTCTGATGTGGAGGCGGGGCAGGTGGTGTTCATGGGCACCATTGCCGAGGATCACCGGGAGCCCGATCAGACCACACCAGCCCTGATGATCGTCCGCTTGCGTCTTGAAAATGATGAGATCACTGAAATCGAGCATTATGTGGCCCGGGATGTCATGGCCGCGGAGCGTGTCAATGCCTTGGTCCCCAGGCCGGTATTCATGGAGGAAGTGCCTGCGGCCCAGCGCATGAGCCGCGCCGACCTGATCCGCACCGCTGATGCTTACTTTGCTGGCATGCAGCGCAATGATGGCAAGGGAGACTACCCCTTTGCGGAAAGCTGTGACCGCCTCGAAAATGGCATGCGCAGCACCAATGCGCCGGTACCGGCGGGGCAGCAACCAGCCGATCCCGCCACTGCATCCACCTATTCCGCGCAGTGGTCCTGCAGGGAGCAGTTCGAATCCGGCCTGCTTTACTTCGTCAACCGCATCCGCGACCGCCGCTTCGTGGCGGTGGACCCGGAACGTGGCCTGGTGTTTGCCTTTGTGTTCTTCGATCACTCGGGTGGTGAATTCAGACATTCGGTGACCCCTGACGGGCGTCCCGTGACAGGTGGCCCGGCGCAGCCGTGGACCTGGTATATTGGTGAGCTTTTCAAGGTGGAAAATGGTCTGCTCGGCCCCATCGAAGCCTTCCTGCAGCAAGTGCCCTATGGCATGAACGCAGGCTGGAGCAGTTGGGAGGAAGGCATGTCGGACGTGCCCAGGGACGAAACCTTCAAGCGTTGATCCTTTGAAAAAACAAATGTGACCTCGGCTATCCCAGCCGCGGCGGGACTTCCTTGGCTTGGAAGTTCAGCCTGTGCAGGGGAGCGGGGGTTCCCAGCTGAATTGTTGCCTGGTCCAGGCGGCTGGGGTTTGATTTGGGACCAGGTAATACGACTGTGTAAATCGATGTATCTGTCTCTTAAAATCATCCATGTCACCTGCGCCCTGTTGTCCATTACCGGTTTTCTGCTGCGCTCCTTTCTGATGTTCATCGACTCACCCTTGCTGCGTCACAAGGCGGTGTTGATCACCCCGCATCTGGTGGACACGGTATTCCTCCTGAGCGGCTTCAGCATAGCGTTCTGGCTGGACTTGACCTTGTTCGATCATGCCTGGCTGATCACCAAGCTGATGCTCTTGATGTTTTATCTGTTGTTTGTGGGTATCGCGCTGAGCAGAGGCACCACCAAGAGCATCAGGGTGGCGTCTTTCTTCCTGGCCTTGTCTACCTTCGCCTACATGGTGGGTATTGCTCTTAGCAAGTCCCCCGCCAGCTGGTTTGCCCTGGGCTGAGAGCCTGCCCCCTTACTTGACTCGCCGGCCATGCTTGATGACGATGGCCGGGTCGCGCAGGGTGCTGAAGTGGGTGGTGGGATTGCCGCGCACCACTATGATGTCGGCGATCTTGCCGGGTGCAATGGAGCCGACCTCATCGGCCACGCCCATATGGGTGGCGGCGTCCAGGGTTGCCCACTTGATGGCCTGCAGTGTCGACAGGCCCAGGTCGAAGACCCAGGCCTCCAGATCGCGCCAGGTGGCCTCGGCGGCGGGATGACCGAATGTGCCCATGTCGCTGCCGCTGACCATGACAACCCCCAGTTCCCGCAATTGCGCGATCTTGCGCTTGACCGTGGCAATGACCTCGCGATCGCGGGCGACAAAGCTGGCGCTGGCGATTGAGCTCTTGACGTCGGTCACCAGGTCGTCGGGCATTCCCAGAAAATTACTGGGGTCATCCAGGAATTCAGGGTCGTTGGCCAAACTGTTGGCGTTCAGATCCAGGCCGGCGGTAGGTGACCAGTACAGCGGGCGTCCTGCGGCGATGCGGGCGCGGATGCTGTCCAGGATGTCCTGGGGAAATTCCTCGCTGGCAGTGCCGATATGCTGGAATTCATCCACACCAGCGGCCAGACCCACCCGGACTTCCTCATCGTCGCGGCCATGGGCTGTGACCTTCAGGCCAGCGTTGTGGGCCGTGACCACGATGGCCATCAGAATCGGCAGGGAGTCGGCCCGCATGCCCAATACCTTGATGCTATCCACCCCGGCCTCGATCAATGCCCTGGTCTCGGCGCGGGCCTGATCGGCGTCAGTCACCGCCAGGATGTGTGGTCGATTGGAACTGATGCCGGGCATGATGGCCGTGCCGACAGTGTAGATGGTGGGGCCGGGCATGCTGCCAGCATTGATCTTGTCGCGTAGTTCCAGCACTTCCCTGGTTGGGGCGGCCAGATCCCGCACGCTGGTGATGCCCGCCATCAGCAACTGTCTTGCCGACGCTGGCATGGTGACGGAACCAAACATCCCGCTGTAGTTATTGAACCAATGGTCGGGGTCGGCGTGTCCATTGTAAAGCAGGTGCACGTGCAGGTCCCAAAGGCCTGGCAATACGGTCATGCCCTCGGTGGAAATCACCTCATAACCTGGGGGAATGGCAATGCTGTCCATGGGAGCGATGCTTTCGATGCGCCCATCATTGACCAGGATCAGGGTGTTGCGGATCGGACGTGTGCCATGACCATCAATCAGGGTGCCGCCCACCAATGCCAGCCTGTCTTCCTGGGCCTGGCCGGGCAGGGCACACATCAGCAGTGAGAACAACAAGGCAAGGGCTGGCCCGCATAGTGGGCCAGCCTTGGACGGATGGAGAGAGGTGGGATTCATTGGCGCCGGTCGTAGACCCGCACCAGTTCGATGGGAGCCCGGAAACTCTTGGGATGTATGTAGAGTTGTACCCGCAATTGATTGCCATCGGCAGAGACAGAGTAGCTTTCTTCCGTGAAACCGCCATCACGGACTCTGGCCTCCACCATCAGTCTGCCATTCTCCCAATGAGCGTAGGAGTTGTCAGTGACCTGCTCAAGGGCATTCAGTGTCACGGTCTGGCTACGGTTGTCAGTGAAGACAGGCCGCTGGAAGCCATCTTCGTAGGCAAAAACATAGACAGCATCGTCGAGATTGATGGCAAGCACATCATCGTAGGACATGCGGTCATAGAGTTCATGCTCGGGAGGGCCCCCTCTGTAGCGGTCCTTGGTGGTGCTGAACCAGCGCCGGCTCACCCGTTCTCCGCTGGCGCGCAGGGCGGCTTCCACCTGGCGGTCGGTATTGTCGCTGAGTTTCTCATTGAAAACCCAGGAGCCGGCGATTGCAGCATTGATGTCGGTTGTCTGGGCGTTGGCTGTTACAGGGTTCAGGCTGAACATCAGCAGCAACAGCGGCAGCAACAATCGCTTGCCCCGACCATGATGCCTGTCCAACGAATGATGGTGGTTCATGTCAATCCTCCTCCATTCCATCCGTGGAGTGTAGCGCCCGCAATGGCAAATTTCCAGGCAAGGGTGTTGCCGTGAGGGTGCCTGTTTTATACTGCGGAGCGAGAGAAAGCGATCAACAGGAGTTTTGTCATGAGTATGTCCCGCCGCAAGATCATCAAGCTGACCGGTGCCGGCAGCCTGCTTGGCAGTTTGCAGCCACTGCTGGCCAGGGGCGGGGAAAGCGCGCGGATGCCAGCGGTTTTTGTGGGCCATGGCACTCCCTTGCATGCGATTTGGGACAATCGCTTCACCCGTGGCTGGGCCAGGATGGGACAGGACTTGCCCAAGCCCAAGGCAATTTTGTCAATTTCGGCCCACTGGATCACCCGGGGTGGGGTGTATGTCACCGGCAATGCCGATACCAAGGTGGTCTATGATGTCCGCGGCTTCCCCCAGGAACTCTATGAAGTCAAGTATGAAGCGCCTGGAGAGCCGGCACTGGCCCAGGAAGTGGCATCCAGCATCAAGACAACACCGGCCCTGACCAATGATCAATGGGGCTATGATCACGGCACCTGGGCGGTGCTCACCCACATGTATCCTGATGCCGACATCCCAGTGATACAACTCAGTATCAACTATGCCATGTCCCCTGAAGCACACTTTCAGATGGGCCGTGAGATTGCCTTCCTGCGAGAACGTGGCGTGCTGATTTTTGGCAGTGGCAACTTTGTCCACAATCTCCCCATGATGGGCAGTCGCACCGAGGAAGTACCCGCCTATCCCTGGGCTGTCGAGTTCAGCGAGGTGGTGGGCAAGTGGGTGGACGAGCGCGAGTTTCAAAAAGTGGTGGAGTTTCAGGACCTGGGCATGCTGGCACAGATGGCACATCCCACCTATGACCACTTCCTGCCCTTTCTGGTCACCCTGGGCACGGCCTCCGAGCAGGATGAGTTGCGCTGGACCAACCAGGGCATCGTCAGTGGCAGCATGGACATGAAGTGCCTCATCATTTCGTGAGGCGAGGCAGCATTGGATAAGACAGATCCAGGAGCCAGTCCTTTACAACCGGATTCAATAAGAGTGTGGAAAGCACCATGATGATGAATAGCTTGCGAATGGTTCGTTACGGGTTTTTGCTGGTCCTGCTTGGCGCCTGTGGCGACACTGCTCCTGCTCCCTCTGAGTTTCCTTCTACCGGCGACGTTCAACTGTCAGTTCTGCAACAACGGGTGGCCACGTTGCAGGCGCGGATCACGCGGATAAGGGATGTCAGCGACATCAAGCGAGTGCAGCGAGCCTATGGTTACTACATGGACAAGGGGCAATGGGATCAGGTGGTGGACTTGTTCGCCGATGATGCCGAACTGGAAATCGGCCGTGACGGTGTGTTCCGGGGCAAGGCCCGCATCGCCGAATATTTCCAGGTGCTGGGCGAGGGCCGCCAGGGTCTGGCACCGGGCCAGCTCAATGAACACATGATGTTGATGCCGGTGGTGACGCTGGCGGAGGACGGCATGACCGCCAGGGCGCGTTGGCGTGGCATCATGATGCTGGGACGCCATGGCGACCATGCCTGGTGGGGTGAAGGACCCTATGAAAATCAGTATGTGAAGCAGGATGGCGTCTGGAAATTGCGCAGACTGCACTGGTTCCAGACCATCGTCGTGCCTTATGAGGGTGGCTGGTCTGTCCATGCCGATGTCAATCAGGGCCATTATGTTGCCGGCCGTCTTGCCCCTGACGCCCCCCCTTCCGTTGCTTATGAACCCTGGCCAGAGACCTTCCTGCCTGCTTTTCACTTCGACAATCCAGTACAGAGCCGCTATGCCAGATTGCGTGCCGGTCAGGCATTGCCTGGAGATGAGCCGGTGTCTGCCAGCGGGACTTTGCCCGCTGACATGGGTGTCGCCCTGGCCGAGATTGGGCGCCAGACAGCCGGATTGGAAGCCGCGGTAGTCAATCTCGAGGACGAAAAACAACTGGAGAATTTACAGCGGATTTTCGGTTTTTACATCGACAAGAACATGTGGACCGAGGCGGCGGATCTGTTTGCCGATGATGGCAGTCTGGAGATTGGCGGTTCCGGTATTTACCAGGGCAAGGAACGGGTCAGGGCCTATCTGCAAAGCCTGGGGGGTGAAGGCCCCCAGCATGGGATTCTCAATGATCACATGCAATTGCAGCCGGTCATCACCTTGCTGGCGGACGGCAGTGCCCGTGGCCGTTGGCGCCACTTCTCCCAGGAAGCGGTTCAGGGGGAGTCCCACCATTGGGGCAGTGGGATTTATGAAAATACCTATGTGAAACAGGATGGGGTCTGGAAGATTAACAACCTGCATCTCTTTTCCACCATGCGCACCCCCTATGACGATGGCTGGGCCATCACCGCCTTGCCAAGAAGCGAGCCCAGCACAAGCTTGCCCCCAGATTTGCCACCCAGCGTCGATTATGAAAATTATCCCGCCGTTTTTGTGGTGCCCTACCACTATCCCCATCCAGTGACGGCACCAAGGCCATGGGCGGAGGTAGAGGTGGAACCCTTGCAGTCATTGGTGCAAGTGGAAAACCAACTTGAGGACCTGGAGCGACGCGTCTCGCGCCTGCGCGATCATGATGAGATAGAATACCTGCAATCCGTCTATGGTTATTATCTGGCCCGTAACCAATGGGATGAACTGGCGGGGATCTTTGCCGAGGATGGCACTATAGAAATTGCCCTGCGGGGCGTTTATGTGGGGCGGGCCAGCGTGCGGCGCAATCTCGATCTTTATGGTGAACAAGGAGAGTTGCCGGGTATTCTCCACAATCACATGCAGTTTCAGCCAGTGATCCATGTGGCCGCGGATGGACTCGGTGCCAACATGCGCTCCAGGGCGTTCAGTATGATGGGTGGCTATGGTGAGTCGGGACGTTGGATGGGAGGTGTCTACGAGAATACCTTCAGCAAGCGTGATGGTATCTGGCAGATTCAGACGGATCAGGTCTTCAACACTTATTTTGCCTTCTATGACCAGGGTTGGCGCGATCTGGCACCACGGCTGGCTCCGGGCATCAGCGAGGACAACCCGCCGGATCTGCCACCCTCGATGCATTTCGACATGTATCCACTGCCGTTCCTGCCCCCTTATCATTACTCCAACCCAGTAACGGGAAAAGATTATGTATTACAAGATTGAACAAGTGATCAAATACCTTGGCCTCGTCAGCGCTACAGTTGCCTTGACCCTTGCATCGGTTCAGGTCCGGGCCCAGGACGGCGAGGCCATTTACATGGTCAATTACTTTGAGGTGTTCGCCGATCGGGTCCAGGATACCCTTGCTTTGATCCGCGACCACCGGGATGTGATGCGGGCCACTGATGGCAACCTGCATGGTGAATTTTTGCAGGGCATGGGCCGTCCCAATCAGTTTGTGGTGTTGGCCACATGGCGCGATCAGGCCAGTCTTGATACTTACCGCAGTACCGTGGCGGAACAACGCTTTCAGGAGCGTCTGCGCACCTTGCTGATCGCGCCCTATGATGAGCGCGAACATCTGGCCCTGGATGTGCTACCCGACGAAGAGGGCGAGGCCACTGTCTATGCCGTGACCCATGTGGATTTCATCCCAACTGGGCGTGATCAGGGGGTCGGCATGCTGCGCTCAATGATCGCCAACAGTCGTCAGCAGCCCGGCAGTATCCGCTTCAATGCCCTGGTACAGGCCAACCGCGCCAATCACATCAGCCTGGTGGAGGCCTGGTCCAATGAGGCCTCGCGGCAAGCCCACGAGGAAGCTGCCTACAAGCGTAATTTCCGCTTTGAGATGATGCCTTTCAGTGGCAGCCTCTATGATGAGCGCTTGTATCGGCCCATACCCTGAGACAGGGTGTAGCCATCCATCCACCGTATTCTTGGAAAGCCCATGGACATGAATTCCAGTCTGAGCGCCGCGGTGCGCGATTTCATCGCGCATGAACACCTGCCTGATGATTACCTGGAAACTGTCAGGCACTGGTTCATGCCAGTGCTTGAGCAGATACTGGGTAGGCTTGCCGTCAGGCATGAGCCCTTGGTGGTGGGGGTCAGTGGCAGTCAGGGCAGTGGCAAATCCACGCTGGCGGCGCTGTTGGTGGTGTTGTTGCGGGAAAGCATGGGTATCAAGGCGGTCAATTTGTCCATTGATGACTTCTACCTCACCCATGCCGAGCGCCAGAACCTGGCAGCAGAGGTTCATCCTTTGCTGGCGACCCGGGGTGTGCCCGGCACCCATGATGTAGCACTGGCGTTGAATACACTGCTGGCGCTCAAGCAGTCGGGGGAGGTGCCTGTTCCGCGCTTTGACAAGGCTCATGATGATCGCGCGCCAGTCACGCAGTGGCCCCGTATCCAGGCACCAGTGGATGTGATCATTCTTGAGGGTTGGTGTCTGTGCGTGGGTCCCCAGGACGAGCATGATCTGGAACAGTCAGTAAACGAACTTGAGCGGGACGAGGATGCCGATCTTGTCTGGCGCCGTTATGTCAACCTGGCATTGGCAAGCCGCTACGCCGCGCTGTTCGACATGGTGGACTTTCTGATCATGCTCAAGGCACCCAGTTTCGAGCAGGTTTATCAGTGGCGTCAGACCCAGGAAGACAAGTTGGCGCGCCGCGCCGCGGGAAGCGGCACCCGCATCATGAATGCCGCGCAATTGCGGCGCTTCATCCAGCATTATGAACGTATCACCCGCCATGCCCTGGCAAGCCTGCCAGCACGCGCGGATGTGGTGTTCCACTTGAGTGAAGCGCAAAAGATTGTAGCCAGCCAAGAGGGGAGGCCTTGAACCATGTCCACCACTATCGAGGGATTGCTGGAACGCTTCAGGGAACTTCTGGGGCCAGCGGGAGTGCTCACCGGCGCGGCAATCGGCGAGCGTCATCAGCACGATTGGTCGTCTGAAAGGCCATCAATGCCATTGGCTGTGCTACGTCCGGCCACGACCGGGGAGATGTCGGCAGTACTGGGCTTGTGCAATGCCGAGGGACAGCCGCTGGTGATACAGGGGGGGATGACCGGACTGTGTGGAGGCGCCATTGCCGCCAACGGCGAGTTGGCCTTGAGCCTTGAGCGCATGACGGGTATTGAGGAACTGGATCAGGCTTCGATGACCATGACAGTCAGGGCAGGCACCCCCTTGCAGCAGATTCAGGAGGCTGCCCTGGAGGCGGGTTTCAGCTTTCCCCTTGACCTCGGCGCCAGGGGTTCCTGCAATATTGGCGGCAATATCGCCACCAATGCCGGTGGCAACCAGGTGCTGCGCTTCGGCATGACCCGCAATCTGGTATTGGGTTTGGAAGTGGTGCTGGCGGATGGAACGGTGATCACTTCCCTCAACAAGATGCTGAAAAACAATGCGGCCTATGATCTCAAACATCTGTTCATAGGAAGCGAAGGCACCTTGGGTGTGGTGACCAGGGCGGTGCTGAGACTGTTTCCAGCGCCCAGGAGCCAGTGCAGCGCCTTGCTGGCCTTGCCTGACTTCGATGCCGCCATCGTTCTGCTGAGACATCTGGGCGCGGGTCTGGGTGGCAGTCTCAGTGCCTTTGAAGCCATGTGGGCGTCCTACTTCGACTTCATTACCAGCCGGGTCGCGCGGGCAGTCTCCCCTTTCAGGGACGCTCACCCGCTGTATGTGCTGGTGGAAATGGAAGGCGCCGATCCTGAATCGGACCGGGAACGTTTCGAGAATGTCCTGGCAGAGGCCATGGCGGATTCCCTGGTGAGTGATGCCGTGATCGCCAGTTCAGAGCGGGAGAGAGCAGGGTTCTGGCATATTCGCGATGGTGTGGGAGAAATCGGGCCGTACTTGAGGGAAGCGGCGAATTTCGATGTGAGCCTGCCGATTTCCGCCATGAGCAGTTTCCTGGACGATATCGAATCAAGGCTGTCCACTGGCTTTGGTCGTTGCCACAGCATGGTGTTTGGCCATATCGGCGACAACAATCTGCACATCATCGCCGCCACAGGCGACAGGTCGGATATCAAGCGAATCTACGACATCGTGTATGACAGTGTGGGCCGTCATGGCGGATCAATTTCCGGCGAGCATGGCATCGGGATGCAGAAGCTGGCTTATCTTGCACACTCCCGCAGCGAGCAGGAACTGGCCCTGATGAGGACGCTCAAGCAGGCGCTTGATCCTGGCAATATTCTGAATCCCGGCAGGGTGCTGGGAAACCCCAGGTGATTGTCCTGGCCGGTCTGTTATGCCGGCTACCAGGGCAGGGGAGTTGAACGGGCTGTTCCGATGTCGGCCTCCAGGGCAACTTCTCCGGCGTCGATGCCATTGCCTTGCAGAATGAAGGCCAGCACCTCGGCATAGCGCTCCAGTGGCAACATCATGCCATTGTCCGGTGGCATTTCCTGGTAAGTGTATTCAAGCAATTCCCCCAGGCTTTTGCCCGACCACTTTTGTTGAAATACCCTGCCCCTCAACGGGGTGCCGAACTGCCCATTCGCCAGAGTGGTGCCATGGCAGATGACACAGTGGTCACGGTATACCTGATTGCCTGCTTCCACCTGGCTACTGGAGAATTCCACCTCCTGGGCATGTGCTTGCGCCGACAGCAAAGCAGCCAGCCAGCAGGCCACGAGCAGAGTCCAGACAAGTATGAGCTTGTTGTGTTCGTAGAATTTGGCGGAAGGCATGATGAATCCCTGTTGGTTTCGCGATGATGGTTCCGGCAGGCCGTTTGGCTGACTGCGGCGGCATTGTATGCGCAATTTTGCGTAAACATGAAATTTCCACATGAATCAGCTGTTTAGCAAATTTGAGCCGCCATAGGTCGGCATTGGCGCACCAGCCTGGTGCAAAATTTATCAGAAACGAACAATTTGGTTCGGTATATTTAATTGAAAATTAACAGTTTTTTTGCATTTCTAATTTTTTTTGTAGTATGATGCGCCCATCCACGGAAGGACCTCAAAGAACGATGGTTTGTAGCTTAAAAGGGCATATTGGTGATCTGCGCCAAGGAACACCGGGTTGGTCAAAAGCCGGCCGAAGGATTCTTGATACGAGGGTTACCGTCATTCTTGAGTTTTACTATTGGAGTAAATGCAATGAAAAAGTTAGTTATCAGCACACTGTTTGTTCTCGGTTCCGCCAACGCCTTGGCGGGTTCCATCAATCTGGTATCATCCGATGAATCTCCATTGAGCCAGTTGTGCATCGCCGCCACCGAAGGCACTGATGCCATGCTGAAAGTCGCTCGGGAAAACAATATCGGATTGGCTGAACTGGATCGCATCGCATGCAACAATATTCCGCTGCACCGCTTTGCTTCCCGTTACCAGAAAGTCGCCATCAGTGGTGACTACGTCAAGCCCCTGGCTGTGAACTTGGGAGACAGCAGCCCGGAAACTGAACTGTGCGTAGCCGCAATCAGTTCTCCCAGCAAGTTTCAGGAAATCAGACGTGCTCATTTTGCTGATGTCTGGAATGTCGAAGAATCAGTGAGCTGCAATGGCATGCCGCTGAACCGCTTTGTGAGGAAGTTCGGCAACCGTCCCGTTGCCAGCACCAATTCCGTATCACAGCGCTGAACCATCGCGGTTCGCCAATGTCACGCCGATCAGGGTTCCTCCCCTTATCCTGCAAGGCAATGTAAGGTGGCATGGCGGATTGATGGCAGAAACCCGGGCAGACATGACCGCTCCCCCCAGCGGCATGACTGCGCCGGGTTTCTTTTTTTGTGGGGCTTGGCTGATGCAATATCCGTGTTGGCAGCGTTGGCCTCAGGCAGGTACTTCCCCGTCAACAATGGTCCTGATCATTTCCCGGCGATAGCCGTCATAATCATTGAAGGCCTTGTGAATGCAGATGCGGTTATCCCACATCACCAGGGTGTTGGGCTCCCAGCGCAGACGGCAGGCGAATTCCTCGCGCTTGACGTGTTTTTGCAGGTAGGCCAGCAAGGATGCCGCTTCCTCCCGGCTCATGCCCTGGATGCCGAGGCTGTAGGTTTCATCCACGTACAGGCTTTTTTTCCCGGTGACGGGATGGGTGCGGACGATGGGGTGATGCCAACCGTCCACGATGGCCTGCTGGTCAGTGGTGAGTTGCATCTGTCCAATTGCCAGGCCCTTGCCTTCGCGACTGTTAGCCAGCAGGTCGGCCATGACCACTTCCGCTGACATGTGCACCTTCAAGGGCGCCAGCACCTGTTTCATGGTGTCGCTCAGAAAGTCGTAGGCCAACTCGGTGTTTGCCCACCAGGTATCGCCCCCATAGGGCGGGATGTCGAGGCCATGCAGCAGGCTGATGGCGGGCGGCCGTTGCAGGAAGGGGGAGTCGGTATGCCAGCCGTCGCCAAAGACCCTGCTCACCACGGTGTCGGCTTCCTTGATGATGCGCTGGACATTGGGGTGTCCGGGAATGCCCTTGGTATAGGCGTCGGTGCCGAAGGGGCCGAAACGCAGCGTAAACTTTTCCTGGTCATCCAGGCTGATGTGCTGGTTGCGGAAGAAAATCATTTTGTAGCGGAACAGTGCTGACTTGATTTCCTCAAGCTGAGGTCCGCTGACATTGGCAATGTCGACGCCACGAATCTCGGCACCCATGGCGCTGGCCAGAGGATGGGTGGAGATTTCACGATAACCGTGCTGGTTGTCGTCATAGTGGCTGGGTGGGTATAGCTGCATGTATCATGGTCCCCTGTAGTTATCATTATTTCCGGTATTATTAACCCTTGTATCAGCCTTTGGGCAATGATGCTTGATGCATGCCGTTGCTTGCCAAGCTGGCCAAGAGCCCTTGATGGCTTGAATAGGCGGCATCATACCCCACAGTTTTCGAGCTGTCGCGCGCATGGCGGTGCAATCAATGGCATCCGGAGGAGCAGGTGGAGAGCTGACTTGGCGTGGACAAGGGGTGCAAGCTGGAGGAGCAGAAGTGCGGAAGATAAAGTTGGCTGTAGCGGCCGTGTTGGTGCTGTGCGGGCTGGTGGCAGTGTTGCTCGCCACCAACCTGGATCGGCTCGTACGCCGGGCAATTGAAGTGGCGGGAACGCAAGCCCTGGGCACAGCGGTTACGGTGACGGCTGTGCAGATGGAGTTGACTGAGGGACGAGCTGTGATCAGGGGGCTGCGGATTGCCAACCCCGAGGGCTTCAGTGAACGTGACATGATCAGTCTTGATGAATTGTCACTGCACTTGGATGCCGCGAGCCTGAGTTCTGTACCGCGGGTATTGTCGATCGAAGCCCACAATGCCATGGTCAATGTGGAAGCCAGGGGCAATGTCAGTAACTTGAGTGTGGTCAGTCAGCAAATGGCCACGCGCATCAATCCCGCCAGCAGTGAGGCGAGTCCTGGACGGGAGATCATCGTTGAACGCATCGGGCTTCACGGCATAGAAGCCACACTGCAATCAGACTTCCTGCCGCTCCAGGGCGGCGTGAAGCTGGGAGATGTGGTGCTGGTGGGGTTTCAGGGGGATGCCGATGAGTTGGCGCGGGCCATTTCCAGGGATCTGATGATACAGCTGTCCCGCAATGCCGGCCTGGCATTGGCCAATGCCAGCAGCCGTTTCATGAATGACAACATCAGTTGGCTGATGGAGGAAGCGGGATCGCGCCTGGATAATCTTCAGCAAGGAATCAGGAGCCGCTTTTCCGAACGTCTGGACAGCGACGTCAGGTCCCGTCTTGGACTGCCAGGTCGTGGTTCTGCTGACCAAGGCCAGCCCTGATATTGCAGGGGCCATCCCTGGCCCGGTTCCAGGGGCTCAACTGCCCAATTTTTCCCGGTTTTCCTCGCGGAAACGGATGAAGTAGTCAAGAGAGGCCGGGTTGGACATGGCGTCCCTGTTGGCGGCTTTTTCCACCACTGCGCCCATCAGAATCTTTCTTACCGGCACTTCCATTTTCTTGCCCGTCAGCGTGTAGGGCACCTCATCAATCTGATAGATGGCATCAGGAATGTGACGCGGACTGTAGTCACTGCGTAATTTCTGATTGATTTTCTGCTTGATGTGGTCGTCGAGGGCAAGCCCTGGTGCCAGTTTGACGAACAGGGGCATGAAGAATTTCTCGCCCGGCAGATCCAGGTTGACGATGATGGAGTCGTCCACTTCCGACAGGGTATCAACGCTGCGGTAAATTTCCGCGGTGCCGATGCGCACGCCATAACGGTTGAGGGTGGCGTCCGAGCGGCCCAGCACGAAACAGGCATCCCGCTCATTGATCTTGAAGTAGTCGCCCTGGCGCCAGATGCCGGGGAAGTCACTGAAGTAGGTTTCGGTGTAGCGTTCATCACCAGGATCGTTCCAGAAATACAGCGGCATGGACGGCATTGGCTGCACAATCACAAATTCACCGACTTCATTCACCACTGGCTTGGCGTCGTCGTTGAAAGCCTTGATGTCGACACCCAGGTGGGGCATTTGAATTTCGCCGGCGCGTACCGGCAGGCCCGGCATGGGCCCCACGAAGCCGGAACAGATGTCGGTGCCGCCGCTGCCCGGCGCCACGTACAGATCCTGTTTGACATTGTTGTAGAACCACTGCATGCATTCCGCGGAAACCGGCGAGCCGGCCAGCATGATGCATTCCAGTTTGGGGAAGTCGAACTTGCTCTTGGGGACCACCCCGGCATTTTCCTGCATTTGTTGCAGGGTAGGGCTGGCGCCGAACAGCTTGGTGCCGGAATCCTGGGCCAGTTGCCAGAGGGTGTCCGGCGTTGGCCAGGTGGGGTTGCCATCATAGAGAATCGGCCGCGCGCCCACCATCATCGAGCTGACCACGAAGTTCCACATCATCCAGCCGGTGGTGGTGAAGAAGAACACGCGGTCGCCGGGCTTGAGATTGTAGTGCAGGGAACAAAGCTTGGACTGTTCCAGGGTGATGCCGCCGTGACCGTGGACGATGGCCTTGGGCAGGCCGGTGGTGCCCGAGGAAAACAGTATCCACAAGGGATGGTCGAAGGGCACTTGTTCGAACTCGAAGTCCTCGGCGCTGACCGCTGGTTGATTCAACAAGTCCTGCCACAGGATGGCGCCGGGCACTGGCGGTTCCACGTCACTTGCATCCATGTAGGGCAGGTAGATGACCTTTTCGATGGAGGGGAGACTGGCGACGATGTTGCGGACTTCATCCTTGCGTGGAAAGGCCTTGCCCTTGTAATGATAGCCGTCGACACAGAACAGCACCCTGGGTTCGATTTGACTCAGGCGATCCAGCACACTGTGGGTGCCGAAGTCGGGCGAACAACTGGACCAGACCGCGCCGATGCTGGCGCAGGCCAGCAGAGCGGTGACAGCCTGGGGAATATTGGTCATGTAGGAGGCAACACGATCGCCGGGTTTGACCCCCAGAGCCCGCAGTTGGGTAGCCAGAATGCGCACATTGCCGGCCAGTTCATCCCACATCAGGGCTTGCAGGCCATGATTTTCGCTGGCGTGGAACAAAGCCGGGGTGCCGGGTTCCTCGCGCCGCAGGATGTGCTGGGCATAGTTGAGCCGTGCTCCCGGAAACCACTGGGCGCCGGGCATTTCCCTGCGCGCCAGCACTCGCTCGGGTTGGTTGGAGGACTGAATTTCGAAGTAGTCCCAGATGGCCTGCCAGAAGTCGTCCAGGTGGTCCACAGACCAGTGGCGCAGAGCCTTGAGGTCGGCAAATTCCAGATTCCGGGTTTGTTTCAGCCATTGCCGGAAATGGTGCAGATTGGTTTGTTCCACCCACTCCTGGCGGGGTTGCCAGAGTACTTCTCCTACAGTCAGCATCAGTCACCTATCTAGTCAGTATCAATCGTGATTGCCGTTGGTCCATGACTGCCGCCAATGCGACAGGGATGGGCCAGGGAACGGCTTATTTTTATTGGATGGGTTCATCGAACCCGGCCGCGAATGGTAGCATTCACCGCTTCTATGGTCATCTCCGGGAGACGAGGAGTTACGATGAAAGCATGGATCAGTATTGCCGCGGTGGTGGGTATCGCCCTGGTTGGCTCGCTGTGGGTAGCGGTATACCGGCATTTCAGTGCCGAGGCAGGGCTTGGTGGCAACATGCCCAGGCTTGAAGGAGAGCTTGCCCAGCGTGGCCTGCAGGTGGCGGTATCCCAGGGCTGTGTGGCCTGTCATACCCTGGATGGCAGTGCCGGTATCGGGCCTACCTGGCTTGGCATGTATGGCAAGACAGAAACCTTGGTTGACGATACCACGGTGGTGGTGGATGATGCCTATTTTCGGGAATCCGTCACCGAACCCGCGAAAAAAGTGGTCAAGGGATATCAAAACATCATGATCCCTTACTTCCTCAGTGACAGCGATATGGAGGCGCTGCTTGAGTTCGCCAGACAAATGGGTGTTCAGGATCATCAGGAACAATAGCTCCCCGCCATTGACAGTTTCCGCGCGCGCTTATTTTCTCTTTTGCTTAAGTGTCTTGCTTGTTCTGGGCGGCTGTGAGCCCGGCACGGGGAGTCGGGATTCCGGCTTCAGCAACAGGCGCGAGTCGATGCTGGCTGGCCTGAGCGCCTGCCCCCGGGATGGCCTTTCACAGGCGCCGGCATTGGTGGAACAAGGCCGCTGTGGTGAACTGGAAGTGAAGGAACGTCCCGATCAGGACCAGGGGCGTTCGATTTCCCTGCGCTACATGGTGTTGCCGGCCCAGCGAGCCGAACCCGAGGAGGATGCCCTGGTAATACTGGTTGGCGGGCCGGGTCAGGCCGCGACCCGTGATGGCCTGTTGATCGCACAATTATTGGGGGAAGTCAGGCTAGGCCGGGATATCCTGTTGCTGGACCAGCGTGGCACTGGCGCTCTCAGCCCTTTCCAATGTGATTTTGGGGAGGATGATTCACAACTGCAAGGGGACTTGGAGAGCCTGCTGCAACGCCAACGCTCCTTGCTTGCCGCCTGCCTGGAACAACTGGATGAAGTTGACCCGGCCTACTACACCACTGACATGGCTGTGGCTGATCTTGAAGCCTTGCGTCAGCACCTGGGTTACCGGCAATTGACGCTGTGGGGTGGCTCCTACGGCACCAGGGTGGCGCTGTCCTATCTGCGGGCATGGCCCGAGTCGACCAGGGCCTTGATCCTGGACGGCGTGGCGCCGGTCGCCATCCGCTTGCCGCTGAATCTGGCGCGTGATGCCAGCGCGGCTTTCGACCAAGTATTGGACTTATGCGCGGCCGACAGTGATTGCGACAGCGCCTACCCTGAGTTACGGACGCGTTACCAGCGCCTGATGGACGACTTGCGGCAGCAACGCCAGGTTGAATTGCGCGACGCTGTCGATGCCAGCCGGATCGAGGTGCCCATGGATGCCAATCTGCTGGCGCCCTTGCTGCGGGCAGTGCTTTATGGGCGTGAGGTTACCCGCTTGCTGCCCTACATCATCGATCAGGCCACCGCTGGCAATTTTCAACCCTTGGCAGCGGTATTGCCACGGGAAGCAGGGATCAATCAAGGCATGTTTCTTTCCGTGGTCTGCAACGAGGACCTGGCTTCGCTCAGCGAGGAGGAATGGCGGCAAGCCTTGGCGGATGAGCTATCCCTGCAATCACCCCTGCTGATGATGCCGGTTCGTGATGCCTGTGAGTCATGGCCACGGCGCCAGCTGCCAGAATCCCACTTTGCACCAGTGGTATCCGCTGTACCGGTGTTGATCCTGTCGGGTGAGCTTGATCCGGTCACACCTCCCCGCTGGGGTGAATTGGCAGGCGAGACACTCTCCAGCCATCGGCATCTGGTGGTGAGGGGAGCCGCTCACATCACCAGTCCCTATGGTTGCATGCCGACATTGATTGCGGATTTCATCAGAGATGTGGATCCGCAATCCCTGGATGCTTCCTGCTTGGATACTCTCCGGCAACGGCCTTTCTTCCTCAACAACGGGGGTAGCGCCAACCCATGATCGAGGTAAGCGGACTGGTCAAGACCTTTGGTGGCATCAAAGCGGTAAATGGCATCGATTTCGCCGTCCGCAATGGGGCCATCACCGGTCTCTTGGGGCACAACGGCGCGGGCAAGACCACGACCTTGCGGATTCTTTATGGTTTGCTGAAGGCTGACGCCGGCACTGCCCGTATCGACGGCATCGACGTGTTGGCGGATCCCCGTGGTGGTCAGGCTCTGCTCGGGGTCACCACTGACAGCCATGGCATTTATCCCCGTCTCAGCGCGCGCGAACATATTCATTACTTTGCACGCTTGCGAGGTATGCCAGGGAATGAAATCGAGCCGCGTTGCGGGGCCTTGATCAGGCAGCTGGGCATGGAAGACATCGCGGATCGACGCGCCGTGGGATTCTCCCAGGGGGAGCGAATGAAGGTCTGTCTGGCGCGGGCCCTCATCCATGATCCGCCCAACCTGATCATG